>NZ_JAGXGF010000110.1 GCF_024636815.1 Marivirga sp. | reverse complement strand
TCTAAATTTTTTGTGTAATTCCCTACAAAATGAACAGCGGATTGAGCTCGAACGTCTGGTGTTATATTTCCAGAGAAATCTCGTAATTCCCTGTAAAAAGGATATTGACGATAAAGTCCGGTAGAAAAATTAAGCTTCCCACTTTTATCATCATGCAAAATTACTTGATACTGAACTCTCGGACTAAGCAACCACTCGCCTGTATTGGACCCGTAATTTAATCTCAGACCTGAATTCAAAGAATGACGAGTATTTATTTGCCATTCATGCTGAACATAAACATTTGCAAAAGTCGCTTGCAAATTGTTTTCTTGTTTGATCACTCGATTAACTTGAGCAAAATCAGCTGAATCTCTAAATTCAAATTCATCTAAATAATCATTTACATATTGTTTTTTATATTCCAATCCGAATGCCAAAAGGTGGTCTTTCTGAATTTGCCAGTCGTTTCGAATAATAGCCTGGGCTACTTGTGCATAAAGAAAATTACGAGCATAATTATAATTGGCCCCTATCCCTCTTAAACTGATACATTCATCAAATGTGTCAGAAGACAGATCTCTGTCAACATCACACAGTTGGTAAAACCCCTCTGTATTACTATATTCAAATTCAGAAGTGGAGAAAGCGGATAATATTACAGAGGTTCGGAAGTTATCAGTAAATAAATGACGTAATCTAGCCCCGCCTTGAAAACTCCTATAACTTAATGATTCTACTCCTTCGTAAGCCACTAAAAACCTTAACTTTTGTTGAAAAGAACCGAAGTCACTTTCTCGCGATGCCGGCTCTATCCGGTAATCATTTTGTGCAAATACTGCCAATAAATCTAAAGTAGTTTTATCTGAAAATCGATAATTGTAAAAAGCCTGGAAATCAAGAAAACGGGGTAAATATTCTCCTGCAGTTTCAAAAGTATTAAATAAATATTTAGCGTTCTTATATCTTAACCCAAGTAACAAATTGTCTTTCTCATTAAATTGAGTTGATAAGTAACCTGAAGCCCCTAAAAGCCCCACATTTATATTCCCTTCTGTTTCTTCTGTTTTTTTATAGTCGATTAGAAGATTACTTGAAAGTTTATCCCCATATTTTGCTTCCCAACCTCCTGCTGAAAATTCAATACTACCCACCAAATCTGGATTGATAAAACTTAATCCTTCCTGCTGGCCCGCCCTTACTAAAAAAGGTCTGTAAATCTCCATTCCATTTACATAAACCAAATTTTCATCAAAATTCCCACCTCTAACCGCATAGGAACTACTCAACTCATTATTAGAAACCACACCAGGAAGCGTGGTAAGCAATTGATTAAATTCATTAAAAGGAGTAGCTGTTTCATTTACAGAGATTGGTTCTATTTTTTGCAGACCATTTCTTGGCAAATTATCAGTCTGGCCGCTGACATCCACCTGTTGCAAAAGCAGATTATCAATCTGCATTTGAATTATGGCTGAATCAATACCTTGAATTTTAATGTCTTGATTAATATAACTGACATGTGAAATTGTTAAACGATATTCCGTTTGTTGGGGGACTTTTAAAATAAAAAAACCCAAACTGTCTGTTTGGGTACTGAATTTCGTATTTATTAATTGAATGCCTGCTGAAGCAATACCTTCATTATTTCTAGAATCTATCACTCTCCCTTTTAAGCTTTGGGTTTGTCCCAATGAAATAAATGGAGTAAAAAACACTAAAAATAAAAAGAAAATTGGACGCATGTACTGCCAGCTATTTATCAGATAGAAACGTCTTTTAGTTCCTGTATAGTATGTATTGGGTTCTCAGATTTGAAAACAAAATTTCCAGCAACTAATACATCAGCGCCTGCTTCCAATAATTTTGGTGCATTGTCTATATTCACACCCCCATCTATTTCAATTAAAGTCGAAGCATTCTGATCTACTATCAATTCTTTCAATTGACGAACTTTCGTATAAGTTTGCTCAATAAATTTTTGACCACCGAAACCTGGGTTAACAGACATCATACATACTAAATCAGTTTCCTGAATTACATTCTCTAACAGAGACACATTGGTATGTGGATTTATGGCTACTCCGGCTCTTAATCCTAAATCTCTAATGGCTTGAAGGGTTCTGTGTAAATGAGGACTAGCTTCATAATGCACAGAAATAGTGGCCGCACCTGCATCATGAAATGCCTGAATATAATTTTCAGGTTTTTCAATCATCAAGTGCACATCCAATGGCTTTTTAGCATGTTTATAGATGGCTTCGCAAACGGGCAATCCAAATGAAATATTAGGAACGAAAACACCATCCATGATATCTACATGGATATAATCTGCTTGACTTTCATTCAACATTTCCACATCTCTTTGCAAATTTGCAAAGTCAGCGGCTAAAACGGAAGGGGCTATTAAGTGACTCATTTGGCAAAGATATAAAAATTGCTTTTACCACCCACTTATGAATTTAAAAAAGCAGCACCAAAAACTCCTGCACTGTCACCCAACTTTGGTTTTACTATAGGTGTTTTCATATCAGGATTGAAAGTAAATTGCTTTACAGACTCAACACCCTCATCATATAAGTGTGGAATATTTCCTACTCCACCGCCAATTATAATCACGTCAGGATCTATTACATTGATTATAACAGATAAACCTTTTCCTAAAAAGTGAATTAAACGTTCATAGGCTTTTTGAGCAAATTCATCATCACTTTTATCAGCCATAATGTCTTTAAGCTTCTTATCCTTTCCAGATATTTTTTTATAATATCGCTCTAATGCTTTTCCAGCTAATATGGTTTCTACGCAACCGTGTTTTCCGCAATAGCAGTCCTCTCCATCTGCATCTAAAAAAATATGACCCCACTCTCCTGCTATTCCATGTTTTCCATTCCAAACTTTTCCATTAATGACCAAACCGCCACCAACGCCTGAGCCCATAATGACCCCGAAAACTACCTCAACTTTGGGGAATTGATCTTTTATTACGCCCATTTGTGTTTCGGCTACGGCAAAACAATTCGCATCATTCGCCATAAATACAGGAATTTTTAAAAGTTTCTCAAGGTCTTTATGTAGTGGTTTATGATTTAAGTTAGTAGAATTACTATTTTTCAGTAATCCACTTTCCGGATCTGTGGAACCAGGAGTACCAATCCAGATAGATTTTGGTTGAAAACCAATCTCTTCAGCCATTTGACTCACCAATAATTTAATTCGATCAGTTATATGTTCGTAACCTTTATCTGCTTCTGTTTCAATTCTTTTTCTTAATAAAACTTCAGGATTATCTTTTGATTTTAAAATAACACCTTCAATTTTAGTACCCCCTAAATCAATACCCCATAATGCCTTTTGCTCACTCATGTTTTTAGAATTTTAAAGAAAGCTAATATGGCAGATTATTCTAGTTTATAGAAATGCTTTTGAGAAAAGTTGTTTGTGGCCGTTTGATGTGGGGTGTGATGCAGTCAGTAAAAAGCTTAAGAGAAATAAACGCGAACTGCATTCCACGCTATCGTTAAACTAAACCCTTTACAAATTTAAAATTCATCTCCTCCGCCTTCATAATCTCCACCCTCTCTATTTCTTTCGCCTTTTCTTTTATTAGAATTGATTCTATAATCAAATGAAAGGGTAACAGTAGTTGTTCTCCATTGGAATTCAGAATTGTAGAAAAAGTCATCACCAGAGGTAGTGGTTCTCCATTTTCTAGAATTCAAGAGATCTCTCACATTTAAAGCTAAGGTTCCTTTCTTATCCAACACTTCTTTACTAAAGCCTAAATCCACCATATAAAAGGCTTTTCTAGTCCCTTGAGTAGTTTGTTGAGGAGCTCTATAGAAAGCACTTAATTGAACATCAAAATCATTACTAAACGACATTTGGGATGTAGCTCTACCTGAAGCTGTAAATGTTTCTGCTGAAAATACTTTCTCATTCACCACGCCATAAGTTTCAGAATAGTAAAAGTTAACATTACCATTCAGTCTCCACCAATCGTTCAAATCATGAGAATAATTATTTTCAATACCAATTGAATTTCTTTCCGCTAAATTCTGAGGCTGTGTATAAGTAATCCCGTCTATTACAGTGTTAATTCTTTCCGTTACTCCTGTAGTTCTTCTATAATACAAACCGCTATAAAGCGTGGCATCACTAAAATTATTCACCAATCCGATTTCGTAGGAATCTGTAAATTCAGGATTAAGATTTGGATTACCTATTCTTATATTTCTATCATCATTAAAATTTGAGAAAGGATTTAAAGATCGAAATCTTGGTCTATCAAATCTTCTACTATAGCTCGCCTGTAATGTATGTAATTTAGTGAATTCATAAGTCATAAATACGCTAGGGAAAAAATTCAAATAATCACGTGCATTTACCGTATCTACTGGTTGTTTCAACTGTGTCGTAATATCTGTCAATTCTGTTCTTAAACCAATTTGATAAGTGAATTTATCAAATTCACTATTGTAGATTGCGTAGATGGCGTGAATATTTTCATTATAAATAAAATCATTAGTAAAATCACCTAAAACACTATCTGCTTCCTGTCCGTCAACTTCCTGAGTTACTTCATACTCGTTGGAGATAGTTCGTAAGGTACTTCTCCAACCTGCTTCAAATGATCTACTTTCCCCTATTGGTTTCACATAATTAGCTTGCATTAAGATATTTTCAGAAAACTCATTTACATAAGAGCGTTGCTGAATACTATCAACAAATTGATTACTTGAGATTACAAATCTTTCATTCCTTAAATCAGAATCCTCAGTTTCTGAATTGTTTCTATATTGAAAATCAGCGGTTAATTTATGGTTATCATCACCACCAAATGTTTTAGTAAAATTAAGATCGTATTCTATGACTTCTTCATCTTCTTTTTCATTTTGAATTCTAACAGAGCGTCTAATTAATTCTCTTGTTTCTCTGTTGATTCCATTGTAGTCATCATAATAATTATAACTCAAATTATTTTCATCTGAAACTCTATAAAGAAAAGAACCTGTTAATGTGGTGCTTTTATTGAAGCTATAATCTATACCAAATCTGGCATTTTGTGAAAGACCACTTCTTTCCCTCTTCCTATCCACATAAGTTGAATAAGCAGTATCTTCTGGAAAAAATTCTTGATCAATAAAGCCACCACCAAAGTTTTCTCTATAAGTAATTCCATAGCTACCAAATAAGTTGACATTACCTTTTCTATAGTTGATGTTGCTATTTACACCTCCAATTATAGGGTAACCCAAATTGGCACTGATACTACCATTAACACCTCCTTTTTTCTCTTTCTTCATGATGATATTAATAATACCAGCATTTCCTTCTGCCTCATATCTTGCTGAGGGATTTGTAATAACTTTTACTCTCTCAATCTGATCAGCTTGAATTTGTCTTAAAGCAGAGCCACCGCTAATCCCTACTAAACCGGATGGTCTTCCATCTATAAGAATTCTTACATTTCCACTACCTCTTAAAGAAACGTTTCCATCTATATCTACCGTAACGCTTGGAAGGTTATCCAATAAAGATTCTGCATTGCTTCCAATATTACTAAGGTCTTCGCTTACATTAAAAACCCTCTTATCTAATTTCATTTCCATCTGAGGTCGCCTGGCTACGACTTCTACTTCAGAAAGCTGATTCACATCCTCACTTAGTTCAATAGTACCCAAATCAATACTACTTTGATCAGCATTTATTTTTCTATTTATAGTTAAGTAGGAAATAAATTGAATCCTTAAGGTATATTCACCTCTTTCAACTTGAATTTGAAAATTACCGGATTCAGGGGTAACAGTACCTGTAATTAGTTCTTCATTTTCATTAAACACACTTACATTTGCATAAGCCAGTGGTTCTTTAGTTTTAGCATCTACCAACTTACCAGTCACCTTAGTGCTCTGTGCCCACAAAGTGATAGAGGATAAACTAAATAAAATTAGGGTAAATGTTTTCAGAATATTTTTACTTGTATTATGCATAACTACGGTTTTCAATCTTTATTAATACAAATTTATGATCCAATTCTGTAGAAAATTTGAATTTTCACTCATTAGACCAAAAATTATATGTAGCTACAAGTATATTTTTAATGTAATTGTTCTGGATATCTCAATAAAACATTATATGGAGTTGTTAAATGGTGATTATCAGTTTTCTATGGTAATTTGATGGAGTTGTTCTTTATTTATATAATTTATATTTAATCCACTGACTTTGCAGATTTTATGAATGATGGCAAGCCCCAATCCCAGGGAAGAACTACTTTGATTACCCTTTTTAAAGCGAGCAAAAAGTAGATTAGGATCATGACTTAAAGGTTTACCAGAATTCTCTATTATCAATTGATTCTTTTCTAAATATACTTTTATAAATCCTCCCGAAGATAAATTATGTTTGATGGAATTATTCAAAAGATTAGTGATCAAAATTTCTAACAATACAGGATGTATATTCCACTCAATATCAGTTTCAATTTTTTTACTTAAGGTAATCCCTTTCAAATAAATGAGTTCTTCATATTCGTCAATAAAATCTTCTAAAGTATTACTTACATCTACACTTTCCTTTTGCTCAAATTCTTGATTATCAATTTTCGCTAAAAGCGTTAATGTATTCCCCAGTTTTGATAAATTATTTAAACTTTTAGATGCTTCAGATATCAATTTTTTCTGTTCTTCGTCTAAATTTCCATCTTGCAAAAGTTCTAGTTTCCCCTTTGCTATACTGATGGGTGTTTGAATTTCATGGCTAGCATTTTCTGTAAATTCTTTCAGTGATTGGTAATCTGCCATTACTTTTTGTGACATTTGATCAATAAAATCATTTAACTTTTTAAATTCTTTAGTGTCAGTTTGAGGTAAATCAAAAGGTTCATTTTCTTTAATATCAAATCGTTTAATGGCAGATAGTGTATCTTCAAAAGGCTTGAGTAATTTTCTGGATAACATCCAGCTACCTAAAAGCACGACCACAAACAATAGCAAATATGTTTTAACTAAAGATTCAATTACTCCATCTGCTATATCATCCTGTTCTATTATAATATCATAGAGGGTAATTTTATAAAAACGGCCTTTAATTTTTTTACCCACATCTAATTTATTATGCTGTTCAGGTCGCTCTAATGTACTATGATGTACTATGGTGTCAGAAAAAATCACATTATCTATTTCAATGGAATCTTTTTGAGGGAGGATCATGACTTTATCTCGAATAATATCCTTGGTAGGCTGTCTTCTTTCAATGTATTTTTCTGTAGAACTCAATCTTTCTAACAGAAACCATCTTTCCTCTTTTTTTACTTCATTAGAAATAATTTGGACCGTAACCACCCCACCAACAATGAATACTAGCAATGAAAGTCCAAGAAATATTAAAACTATCTTCGTAATTAATCGCATATTATAAGTTTTTAAGCTTGTAACCTACACCATAAACTGTTTCCAAAATATCCGTGCCAGCTGCTTTTTGAATTTTCTTTCTTAAGTTTTTGATATGTTGATAAACAAAATCAAAAGAATCACTTTGATCTATAAAATCACCCCAAAGGTGCTCTGCTATATTTTGTTTGGTCAACACCCTTTTTGCATTATTGGCAAAGAATAAAAGCATTTCGTATTCTTTTTTTGTTAGATCAATTTTTTCGTTTTGAACCGTAACCTCTTTCTTATCTGTATCAATAATAATTTTATCCAGTTCAATAGTATTACTACTTTCTTGCTTCCTGGTTCTATAAATCGCTTTCAATCTGGATGCCAATTCTAATAAATGGAAAGGTTTACCTAAATAATCATCCGCTCCGGCATCTAAGCCCCTTACCTTATCATCAATAGAATTTTTAGCAGATAATATTAAGGTCCCAATATTTTTGCGATTAGCTCTTAATGAATACAATAAATCCATACCATTTCCATCCGGCAACATCAGATCTATAATGACTACATCATATTCATAAGCAGCCAGTTTATCCGTAGCGGTAAAAAAATCCGGGGCAACACTAGTCTGAATACCTTCTTTTTTAAGGTAGTCTTCAATATTTTTAGCCAATTCAACTTGGTCTTCCACAATTAATACTTTCATCTTCCTTTTTGTAGTGTTTAAAACTACTCTATTTCTATAATTATAACAATATCATAAGTCTCTTATATTCTGATGTGTATCAACAGGAAGACCTACTTTATTGATAAAAGAACAAAAGTAGAATTAAATTCTGAAGCAATTTTGAAGATACGCTTGTAACTAAAATAACATACACTAAAAGTTTCTTGAAATTAAATCATTAAATAATTGAAAAATTCAAAATAAAGAATGAATTTGAACATACAATAGGGAATAATGAAATCAAATGATCCATTAATTGCACGTGATCTTGAAGAAAGTAATAAGAGATTATTAGAGGCGCAGCAGTTTGCACAAATAGGGAATTGGGAAGTTGATGTGGACTCTGGAAAAATTCAGTGGTCTCCGGTTATATATGAAATATTTGAATGCGATCCCAATTCCTATAAACCTACACTTGACTCTTATAAAAAATTTGTGCACCCTGATGATGAGGCAAAAGTCTATCAAGAGGACATAAATGCATTAAAGACAGGATATTTTAATCTCACCCACCGAGTTATTACCAAAAAAGGAAATGTCAAATATGTACATCAAATTGCTTCACAAATAAAAAAAGGAAACAATTTAATTTACAGAGGAACCATACAGGACATTACCCAGCTCAAAGAAACTGAGGAAGCCTTAACACAAAAGACAAAGAGATTAGATGTAATTGTTTCCAGCACCAATTTGGGTACTTATGATTGGGACAAAAAACTAGAATGCTATATTTTAAATGAAAATTATGCTAAAATATTAGGCTATGAAAAGAGCGAATTAAAAAGTCTAAGTTTCCAGCAATGGTTAGAAATCGTTCATCATGAGGATATGGAAAGAATGGTTAATTTCTTTCAAATTCGAAAAAATGAGCCCATAATTCACTATGAGTTTGAAACCAGGCTCAAACATAAGCAGGGCCATTGGGTATGGGTATTTAATAATGGCAGAGTAGAACATTTGAATGATGATTTAACACCTAATTATCAATCAGGGATTTTATTAGAGATCTCTGAGAGAAAAGAAGCCGAAATAGAATTAGAGAGAACCAAAGCATTATTACTACAAACGAATTTTATTACCAAGACTGGAGGATGGATTTGGGGTCTTGAAAGTGGAGAAATATTTTGGACTGAAAATACTAGAAATATTTACGAAATGGGAGATGATTATTCTCCTCATATCAATGGAGTTTTTGATTTTATTGCGGATAAAAAATCAATACCCCAAATGAAGAAGGTCATAGAAAAGGCCATTGAAAATCAAGATAGATATGATATTCAGGTACCCCTAGTCTCTGGCAAGGGAAATCTATTTTGGGCAAGAATAATAGGAATTCCGGAAATTAAAAATGAACAATTAATTCGTTATCATGGCACCATTCAAAATATTGAAGAACAAAAACAGAACGAGTTTGAACTTAAAGAGAAAACTAAGCAGTATAATGAATTAGTGGAAAACATTCCTGTTGGCGTATATAAACTCAATAGAAATGGAGAATTAAATTACATGAGCCCCCCATTCAAAAAGATGATTGGTGTCGATGGCAGAGATATTGACACCAATGATTTTGCTAGTGAGGTTGTGCACCCAGATGATTTGGAAATGTTTTTGAAAGCCAATAATTATGCTTTGGAAAATTATCAATATTTCAATCTGGAGTTTAGAATAATAGTGAAATCAAAAACCAGGTGGGTAAAGGCTACTTCTCAGCCTACTAAAGACATTGATGGCAATTGGTATTGGTTTGGCACTCTTTCCGATATAACTTATAGAAAAAATACTGAGCTTAAAATTTATCAAAATGAAAAGCAACTGCAGAACATTATATCTTCTATGCAAGAGGCATTGCTTTTCTATGATTCAGAAGGGATTATTCGTTCAATTAATGATAGTGCCACTCAAATAGTAGGAATTAAAAAATCTGAGGTGATTGGAAATCGCCTGCTGGGAACCATCATTAAGCTTTTAGATGAAAAAGGTAATTTACTTAAAGAACATGAACATCCCGTTGCCATCGCATTAAAAGAAAAGAAATCATTTAATGATATAAGAGTTCAATTATTAAATACGAGAACTAAAAAAACTATTTGGATTGCTGCCAATATTAAAATCATAGAGGAAGATGATACCCATTGGGCTTTAGTTACTTTCAATGACATTAGTGACAGGGTAAAAGCCGAAAAACAATTATTAGAAGCTAAAAAAGCTGCAGAAGCCGCTAATAAAGCTAAATCTACTTTTTTAGCTAATATGAGTCATGAAATAAGGACACCTTTGAATGGTGTAATTGGTTTTTCCGATCTGTTAAGAAAAACCAACTTGAATATTCTTCAATCTGACTACACTCAACACATCTATAATTCAGCTAATTCATTGCTTGCTATTATCAATGACATACTCGATTTTTCAAAGATAGAAGCAGGGAAATTAAAACTTCAGATGGAGATAATAAATGGTTTAAATCTTGTAGAATCTGCTATAAGTTTTATCACCTTCCAGGCCTCTCAAAAAAATCTGGAGTTATTAATTGATTTTGATCAGGATGTCCCCTTATATTTTGAAGCAGATGAATTACGCCTCAGACAAATCTTAATCAACCTTTTAGGCAATGCTGTCAAGTTTACAGAGAGTGGAAATATTATTCTTAAAGTAAGCAAATTAGAGAAAGATCATAAACTCAAATTTGAGGTAATAGATACAGGAATTGGCATTTCCACCAAGCAGCAGAAAAATATATTTCAAGCATTTGAGCAGGCAGATGTTTCCACTACCCGTAAATTTGGAGGATCTGGTTTAGGGCTTACCATTTCCAATAAACTTTTGAAAATGATGAAAAGTCGTTTACATCTGGAAAGTGAAGAAAACAAGGGAAGTAATTTTAGCTTTATTATTGATATTAAAAAAACCTATGAAACTTTAAGGCTCAATGAAGTTGAACGACCATTTGAAAAAATTCAAAAGCTGCTGGTTGTGGATGATAATCCCATACAAATTCAATCATTTGAAAAATTATTTAAAGGCTTTAATGTACAAGCAGTTTATTGTCAATCTGCAGTTGAGGCTCATAAAATAGTATCAAAGGAAAAAGATTTTGACCTAGTCATTATTGATGAGGAAATGCCTAATATAAATGGCATTGAACTACTCAATATGTTGAATGAGCGAACATTATTACAAAACAGTTCCGTTATAATTTTACATAGACATATAGAAAGTGAATTCTTTTATTCAGAATATGTGGATGAACCCTATATATTCAAATTACCCAAACCAGTACTTCCCACTAAATTATTGAAATTGATACATGATATTGATTCAGGTGATTTAAACAAAAAGTTACAAAGTGAGCAAGATAATGTTGAAGTCGAGCAGAAAGTCAAATTAAATAAAATTTTGATTGCAGAAGATAATGAAGTCAACAAATTTCTGATTATTCGAATATTAGAAAATACTTTGCCAGATTCTGAATTAATACATGCGGAAAATGGGGAAATAGCCATAAGAGAATTTAAAAAACATAAACCGAATTTGATATTAATGGATATTCAAATGCCCATCATGAGTGGTATTGAAGCTACAGAAATCATTAGAACTCTGGAAAACCCAAAAGATAAAACTCCAATCATCGCGCTTTCAGCAGGTGTATTAAAAGAAGAGAAAGAGGTAGCAATAGCTGCTGGAATCGATGATTTTTTAGAAAAGCCATTAACGCAGGAGGATTTTTTAAATACATTAGAAAAACTTGAAATAAGCGGCCTTTTTAATTATAAAACAACTACGCAAAAAAGTAAACAACAAAAACTAAAAACTTTTAATAAAGAAGAATTATTGAAGCGGTTTTATCATAATGAAGCAAATTATTCAAGCTTTATTGCTTTGGCTTATGATAATATGATAACCTTTGAAAGACAAATTAATGAAACCATTGATATTGAAAATATTCAAGCCTTAAGGAATGTCTTACACAAACTAAAAGGAACTGCATTGGCCGCATGCTTTGAAAATTTAGGATATTTAATCAACCAGTTTGAAAGACCTAGTTTTTACAATAATAAAGTGACCCAATACATGAAATCCAAAATAATACCTGAATTAAAAAAGCTTATTAAGATTTTGGAAAAAGAAAAGTGAGGAGATTCAAATATAATTGTTGTTAATTCAATTCTATGAGAAAGCCAAAATTATTAGTATTTGATGTAAATGAAACCTTATTAGATTTAGAAAAAATCAAAGTTAAAATTCAGGATAAATTCCAGGACAAAACCTCATTTAGTCTTTGGTTTGCTACTTTGCTTCAATATTCCATGGTAAAATCCATTACGAATCAATACCATAGCTTTGGAGAAATCGGCAAATCTACCCTAAGGATGACTGCTGAAAAGTTAAATAAAAATATCTCTGAAGAAGAAATCAGTGGTATTTTAAGTTTGATAACTGAGCTTCCTCCCCACCCTGAAGTAAAAAGTGCATTGGAAAAATTTCAGTCAATGAATTATCAAATTATTGCATTAACAAATGGCTCTCTAGAAGCCGTAAAAGCTCAGATGAAGTTTGCCGGAATTGATCAGTATTTTGAACGATTGTTTAGCGTAGAGGAAGTGAAAAGCTTTAAACCACAGCCTATAACCTACCAATACGTACTAAAAGAAATGAATATTGCAGCAGAAGAGGCCTTGATGATAGCTGCCCATCCCTGGGATTTAGCTGGAGCCAAAGCAGTTGGTATGCAAACTGCCTTTATCGAAAGGCCTTCACAAGTATATTATCCTTTATTGGAAAAAGCTGATTTTATGGTTAAGAATTTGGAGGAGTTGGTAGAGAGATTAAAATAGTTCTACGGGATAGCTTTATAAATTAAACTGATGACCTACTTTAATAGGAAGTATTTAAAATAACCTACATATTAAATATTAAAATTGCCCTCCTATCATCAATGTGAATTTAATTAGAATGCATAATTAAAGTGGTTTATTAATAAAAATTCTGAGTACAATCAAACTTTACCTACTTACTATTTAAATAGATAAAAATATTTCTATTCATATATTACATCTTATAAATCCTAGATTATTGATTTCTTTAAACATTATGTGAAATTACATGTATCTACATGCATATAAATTTTTTAAGCTATGATAGAAAAAGTTACCGATATTAATTTGGAAAAGCATCTGAATGATAACGAGAGAGTAGTAGTTAAATTCTACGCTGACTGGTGTGGAGTTTGTAAGGCATTTGAGCCACAATTTAAGAAAATGGCAGAAGAATCATGTGAGAATGTAAAATTTGTGGAAATTAATGCCCCTGACAATCCAAAAGCAAGATTATCAGCTGGAGTATATAGTCTTCCCTTTTTTGCTAGTTATGAAAAAGGTGAATTAAAAGAAAAAATATCCACATCAGATAGAAAAGCGGTCCAAGCATTGATTGACAATATTCAATCGAATTAAAGTAAAATAGAAAAACCGGCCTTGAGCCGGTTTTTCTATTTTTATTTAAGTGTAGATAGCTACGATCAATATCCATCATCATACCTATTCCTGATCAAATTTCTCTTTAAACTTTTGATATAGTCTTTGTTGATGAGCTTCTAAAGTTACTTGTCTGCCTTCGATAAAAACGTATTCCATCTGATTTCCTTCCATATCCAAAATATCTCCTTTGGAAACCACAATTGAAGCTACTTTTCCTTTTTCCAAACTGCCAATATTATCGTCAACCCCCATTATTTCGGCTGGGTTTAAGGTTACCATTCTTAAAGCTTCCTCTTTTCCTAAACCATAAGCAGCTGCGGTTCCAACACTAAAAGGTAAATTCCTAACTTGCATTACTGATCCCCATTGGCCAATAGCAACTTTAATACCTGCTTCATGAAGTAAATTAGGTAATTGATAAGGCATATCCACAGGATCTGAAGTTCTGCTTGGCAATCTTAAAGTTTCTTCTAAAATTACCGGTATATCATTTTCTTTTAGAAAGTCTCTTACATAATATGCTTCATCCCCTCCAACTAGAACTATTTTCTTTATGCCCATTTTCATTGCAAACTGAATTGACTCCAAAATTTCTTTGGCTCTATCGGTATGAATATATAGATTTTTAGATCCATCGAATAAACCCTTCATTGCTTCCAATTTTAAATTAGTGGTTTCGGGTTGAGAAATCTGGTTATAAGAGGCTGCATCATTAAAAAAGCTCTTGACTTCCTGATAATCTACATCATATTCTTTATTCCTACTCCATTCGTTTTCTCCTAACCACCATCTTGGTCTTCTTAATTTGGAAGGCCAATTTAAATGGATACCTTCATCATTTTTCAATACAGCGTCTTCCCAGTTCCATGCATCCAAATTCATTACAGAACTACTTCCTGAAATCCTTCCACCCCTTGGTGTGGTTTGAGCATAAAGCACCCCATTAAAACGAGTAGTTGGGATTAATTCAGAATCTGTATTGTAGGCAACCAAAGCCCTTACATTAGGATTAAAATCTCCCGTTTCATCTTGGTCTCTAGTTGCTCTTACTGCAGAAATCTCTTCCAGACCAATGATGGTATTGCTTGCTATCAATCCGGGATATACGTGCATACCCTCTGCCTTAATTACTTTAAATTTAGATAAATCCAAACGAATGGTAGTAGCATCTGCCACATTGGTAATCACACCATTTTCAAAAGTAATCACCGAGTTTTCAATAACTTCGCCATTACCTAAGTGCGCATATGCATTCATGATGGCAATAGGCTCTGATTGAGCTTCTCCTGGTGCCGGTACCTGAGCCATAGCCGTGAAGCTAAAAAGACTCAGTACTATTATTCCTATATATTTAAATATCTTCATTTCAGCTTATTTTAAAGATGAATAATTTTGAATTTCTGTTTCGCAATGGTAGATAATCTGTGATTTAGGCATTGCCTTCTGAGTCGATTTACCTTTAGATTTCTCTCCTTGCATTTTAGCCACTAAACGCGCTCTTTCTGCTTGTATAGCATCTAAATTCTCTTCTTGTTCCTCTCTATCGAAAAATACAGCTCCTTCGATTATGGTCTTTTCTGCTTTTGCATAAATAGAAAGTGGTTCAGCACTCCAAAGTACTACATCAGCATCTTTACCTACTTTGATACTTCCCATTCTATCATCTAAATGTAAAAGCTTTGCAGGGTTTAAAGTTACCATCTTTAGTGCTTCTTCTACTGGAACTCCCCCATATTTCATGGTTTTTCCAGCCTCCTGATTCAATCTTCTACCCATTTCCGCATCATCTGAATTGATAGCTGTAACAACACCTTCTCCATGCATTAATGCTGCATTATAGGGAATAGCATCATTTACTTCAAATTTATAAGCCCACCAGTCAGAGAAAGTAGAACCCCCAACACCATGTTCTTTCATTTTATCAGCCAATTTATAGCCTTCTAGAATATGAGTGAAAGTATTGATTCTGAAACTATATCTTTCCGCTACTTCCATTAGCATATTGATTTCTGATTGTACATATGAATGACAAGAAATAAATCTCTCACTATTTAAAATTTCAACGATTGTTTCTAATTCTAAATCCTTTCTTGGAGCTGTAGCATTCGCTTTGTCTCTTTTCGATAAATCATTATAATCCTTCCATTCATCTTCATACTCTCTAGCTCTGGTGAAGGCATCTTCAAATACTTGCTCCACTCCCATTCTGGTTTGTGGGAAACGAATAGTATTTCTATCTCCCCAGTTAGATTGCTTTACATTCTCACCTAAAGCAAATTTGATAAATTTATCTGCCCAGGAAATTTTCATTTCATCCGGGCTATAACCCCATTTCAATTTGACAATTGCGGAACGTCCACCAATCGGATTAGCCGAACCATGTAACAATTGAGAAGCAACAACACCACCGGAAAGTTGTCTATAGATATTAATATCTTCTGAATCCACTACATCTTCAATATTTACTTCTGCTGTAACAGCCTCAGAACCTTCGTTTACTCCTCTACTAATAGCAATATGAGAATGTTCGTCTATAATTCCAGGAGTTAAATGTTTTCCAGTTCCATCAATTTCTCTAGCTCCCGAAGCAGATAGATCTTTTCCGATTTTGGCAATTTTACCATTTTCCAATAACACATCAGTGTTTTCTAAAACACCATCTGTTTCATTAGTCCAAACTGTAGCATTTTTAATCAGGATAGTCTCTGCTGTAGGTCTTTCAGTATTACCATGAGCAACGAACGGATAAATCAAAGAAGCAATCTTACTGTCCTCTTTTTCATCTTCCTTTTTATCTTCTTCTTTATCTTCGGAAGAATCATCTTCATTCAAAGTCGCACTCCATTTCGCCCAACTTCCATCCGGCATCTTAGCACTTCCAGCCAATCCTTTTTCTTTCAACCATCCTGATAATCTAATTTTTCCATCCTCTTCTTTGCCTTCATCTTTGAAAGAAAAGCTGATTAACTGTTTAGATATCTCTGATTTCACTTCATAGGACGTAGTGTCATTCACTATGATTTTAAATTTCTCCTTACCTGGTTCTCCTTTAATTTCCAGTTGATAATTCTCATCCCCTACAGTTAAGGTATAATTTCCTACTATTTCAGCCAAGGTATAATCATTGTATTTATAAGGATTACCTTGCACCCAGTTTTCATAAATTTTAGTATCCTTTTTAACCGGGCTGCCATCTGTAATAATGAAGTTGGCGTATTTACCTTTAGTCAAACTACCCAGTTTATCTTCCATTTTAATAAACTGTGCAGGATTATAAGTCAAAGCTTTTAAGGCTTGCTCTTCGGACAATCCAGCATCCAGTGATTGAGAAATCATATCAGAAAGTTTCGATGCGTCTTTTAAACCATCAGAAGTAATAGAATAATTGATTCCTTTATCTGCTACCATTTTCAAATTATATGGTGCCATTTCCCAATGTTTCATATCTTCAAGACTGATATTTAAAGCATCAAAAGGATCTTCCACATCGTAAGCTTCAGGATAATTTACCGGAAGGATTAACTGGGCGTTAGTAGCCTTAATATCATCCAATCTCTGGTATTCGTCACCATTTCCCTTTATGATATATTGAACACCAAATTCATCACCTAATTTATCAGCTCTTAGAACATACAACTTATCACCATCTGCATCAAAAAACTGAGGATAGCTTTTATTTTTATTGAATGCATCTAAAGCGATATCAACCATATCATTTTGGTTTGCATACCATTGCGCATCTAAATAAGTTTGTTTAATCAGAGCAATAGCGCCCATTAAAGAAGATGGATTATCTTGAGTTGACGTTCCTTTATTGAAAGAAAAATGCTGTGAAGCAGATTCTTTCAACATAATTTCATTCTCTGGCCCATCATGCAAAGCAACAACGGTTCCTGTACCTCTTACCAAACCATCTTGATTATGGGTTAAAACAACACCAAAACCAGCTTTACGCATTTTATCAGCATCTGAACTCTTCGCTTCAAATGCTTCATAAGCATTGAAATAAGCTTTTATAGCATCGTTGGCATTATAAGCACCCTCTTTTTTAGGTCCTAATTGAGGCCCGGGACTCCTACTGCTTTCTGCTTTAGGCATCCCGATATTGCTAGATAGTTCTATGAAAGAAGGATAAATATGTTTCCCTTTCAAATCATGAATTATTGCACCATTAGGAACTTTAATATCCTTACCGGATGCAATAACTTCTCCTTTTTGAATGAGTAATGTTGCATTTTCAATTGAAGTTTGATAATCAACATGTAATGTTGCGTTAATAAAGGCATGTAAGCCTGGTCTCTCATCTTTAACACCATTCACTGTATAAGTTTCCTGTGCATAAGAAGAAAATAACCAAAAGCTAAAACACACCAAAAGTAATTTTTTCATCATTTTACGTAGTTTTAGATTAAAGAATGAAAATAGTACTTTTTATATAATTAAATAAAAAAAAATCCATCTATTATTTTACTGGTATTTTATGAGTATTAATGGATTTAAAAATAAAATCGTCAATCAAATTAAATCTCATCATAAAAAGCACATCAAAGCACAATTTTTAAATTAATCAAGTCTTTGTTATGCCAGATTTATATTCTAATTTAATGTTGTTAATCTTATAAATTTTTTAAGAATTATGAGGAGTTTTTTGAATAAACACTTGATATCCATAGCCATATATGCAGTTTCTGCATTGATATTATTGAGTGTGACGCTATCCTTTTACAATAAAAAAGTAATGAGTGACGCTTTAGAAACGCAGGAACAAGCCGATATGGTAGTTAGAGTATCTGAAAACACATTACTTAATATCCGACAAATGGATATTAGCGGAAGAGGCTATGCTTTGATAAGAGAAGATGGTTTTTTATTCTGGAGTGTTGCTAATGCAAGACGAGAAAACCGTCAAAATTTCAAAAAATTAGACAGCCTTTTTGCTATTCAAGGCTATTCAGATCCAGTTAATTACCCAAAATTAAAAGCTGGCTTTAAAAAATATGCTGATCTATATGAAGAAATGGTACGTCATTTAAAAAATGATAACCTAGAGGCTTACAAAGAATTGCTAAAGGATGATTTTGGTAGAACTTTTTGGCCTATAAATGATGCCTTTACATCTAGATTATATGCTTTTGAGAAACAACTGGTAGAAAAAGCTCAATCAAGATATGAAAGAGCAATTTTTCAAAATACTATAGTTCAACTTTTACTATTGTTAATTGGATTACCTACCCTGATCTTCATTTTAATTAAACTCAGAAAAGACGAAAAAAACAGAACTGCCTTATTAATTAATTTAAGGGATAATAATAAAAAATATTTATTCGATGATGGTGATACCCGTTTCAGAGGTGCTGCTAAAATATTAAATGGCTCTATCGGTAATCTGAAAAAAGCTGCTCAATTTGTTAGAAAAGTGGCATCAGGTGAATATAATGTGGAATGGGAAGGAATGACAGAAGAAAATAGAGAGCTAAATAAAGAGAATCTTGCAGGTCAGCTCATTGAGATGAAAAAACAAATGCAATTGGCTGATATTGAAAATAAAAAACGAATATGGTCAACTGAGGGGCTTTCTAAACTTACAGAGATAATTCGAAACAGTGAACAAGATACTAAAGATCTCACTTTTCAATCTACTAAATACTTAACAGAATATTTAGGAGCACAACAAGGAAGTTTGTTTATACTAGTTCAAGATGAGGATGATGAAGATCAAAAATACTTAGAGTTATCAGCAGCTTATGCTTTTGATAGACGTAAATTTTTAAATAAAAAAGTTGAGATTGGACAAGGTTTAGTAGGGCAAACTTATTTAGAAAAAGAAACTTTATTTTTAACTGAAATTCCTCAAAATTATACATTCATTAAATCCGGTCTGGGAGACTCTACTCCTACATGTCTGGCTATTGTACCTATGCTATACAATGACAAAGTACAATCACTAATAGAATTAGCTTCTTTTAAAAAATTCGAGAAGCATGAAATTGAGTTTTTAGAAAAAGCAGGTGAATATGTAGCTTCTGCCATTGCCACCACTCAAAATAATGAGAAAACACGAATTCTATTAGAGCAAATGCAACAACAGGCAGAAGAAATGAGAGCTCAAGAGGAAGAATTAAGGCAAAATATGGAGGAATTGGAAGCTACTCAAGAAGAAATGAGAAGAAAAGAAAAAATGATGGAAGAAAAGATGCAAAATGCAGAAGATTAATTAGGTTTTATTATAATTCAAGCTTGAAGGAATACGTGCCATTAATAAAAATCCAATTCCAACTGCAAAGAAAAGTCCTAACGTGATAGTGCTATTGCGCATGCTTCCTGTCCATTGTTCAATAAAACCATAAGAAAAAGTACCAATAACTACCGCTAACTTTTCAGTAACATCATAAAAACTAAAATAAGAGGCCTGATCATTGGTGTTTTTAGGCATTAATTTGGCATAAGTACTTCTTGAAAGAGATTGAATTCCTCCCATTACTAAGCCCACCACAAGAGCTAAAATATAAAACTGATAATCAGTATAAACGAAGTAGGCATAAATACAAATACCCACCCAAATAGCTAACATAATCAAAAGAGAAAACTTATTAGTCTTCCTTTTTGAAATATAGGCAAATCCGTAAGAACCAATAATTGCTACAGCATTAATTATTATAATAGTTATAATCAATTTATCCCCTGGAAGATTAAGTTCCTTACTGCCAAATGAGGCGGCCATATACATTACTGTTTGGACACCCATACTATAAAAGAAAAAGGATGTTAAAAAGAATTTTAAGATAGGTTGAATCCTAACTTCATTAAAAACTTTTACAATTTCTTTATATCCATTAATGATTAAAGACTTAGAGTAATTAATGGGTCTTTTAGTTTCCTTTAAAGTACTAAAAGTTATTTGAGCAAAACCTATCCACCATAATCCCACTGTTAAAAAAGAGAACCGGGCTATTAAGGCCGTACTCTCTAAACCAAACCATTGCGGATTTGAAATACAAATAAGATTAATAATTAACAAAAGAATACTTCCGATATAGCCTAAGGAAAAGCCTTTGGCACTGATAATATCATGTCTGTCGGGAGTTGCAATTATAGGTAAAAATGAGTTATAAAAAACAAGGCTCCCTGTGTATCCAATACTTGCCAAAACAGAGCAAATAATGGCCCATTCCACATTTTCTCCAGTAAAAAAGAATAAACCGATGCATGAAAGTGCTCCTAAATAAGTGAAAAACTTCATAAAAGCTTTCTTATTGGAAGAATAGTCAGCAATACCAGAAAGAAGAGGAGAAATTATTGCAACGACTAAAAAACTAAAAGATATAGCAAATGAATACAATGCAGTATTAACGAATTGAAAACCAAAAAAATCAACTATATCCCCATCAAAGGCATTTTGAGTTGCTGTATTATAAAAAACCGGAAAAATTGACGACTTTATAACAATTGCATAAACTGAGTTAGCCCAGTCATACATGCACCATGCATTGATGGTTTTGGATTGATTAATTTTCAACTTTCCAAACTTCTACTTGCAGACTCTTCACAAAAAAAAAACCTCATTCCATTATATGAAATGAGGTTTTTTAAAAAAACTTAATATTTATAATAAAGAATTTTGTTTATCCTTATTCGTCAATTTCAATGTATTATACATCAACTTACGTGCATTTGCTTTTCTTAACTGTTGCTGAACATCGGAAATAATTCCCATTTTAGCTTCACTATCAACTTTTAAAGCAATAGTGATCTTATCTCGCTCAGCTTCAGCTAATTTATCTTTTTCTTTTGCTACCCAAAGAAGAATATCTTTTGGTTCTACAAATACATCATTGGCCTGAATTTTTGCTTCACCCCCAAACCTTTCAGTTTGTTTAGGTTTTCCAATGTACAAGTAGCTAACCAAAGATTTTCTTTCAATCTTTTTCATTTGTTCAGCTTTAGGTATTTTTTGTTCCACCTTAATTTCGGTTTCACGTAATACCGTTGTTACCATGAAAAAGAACAGGAGCATAAAAATAATATCCGGTAGTGCTGCTGTAGGGATATCCTGACTCGCACTGGTTTTCTTTTTAAACTTTGACATATCTTATTTCCCTCCTATATTAGTTGGTTCTGCAATAGAAATCGCCATTGGAATATCTCCTTTTCCTCTGTCATAAATAGCTCTTTCCTTAGGATTACTGGTATTTAATGCCCTAAATTCATCAACAGGAATTCCGGCTCTATCCGCATAGATTTGATAGTAAGCACCTTGTAATTGATCCAGTACATTAATATATATCTCATAACTTGTCCCTCTATCGGTCTTAAAGGAAACAATTGCATCTTGTGGATTTTCCGCTAATTCCGGATTATTACCTGGATTCATAACATGTTCGATTAACATATCTTTAATCTTAGTATAATCATCCATTCTTTCACCTTCCACCAATAATCTATCTGCTGAATTAATAGCTACTTTAAAAAGATTTCTCTCTTTAATTTTGAGATCGATTTCCTCAGCATCATCTTTTTCGGGTGGTAAGGTTAAAGACAATCCTTTATCAGATGCAATGGTAGTAGTTACAAGAAAGAATATTAACAATAAGAATGCAATATCGGCCATTGAACCGGCATTCACCTCTGCTGTTGCTCTTCCTTTACTTCTAGCCATTATCTTATAATTTTTGCAATTTCAGAATAAACAATAGACACTACAGCTATTCCCATCAATAAGTAAGTGGTAATTAATACACCACCAATCACCTGAGAAGAAGTACTTGTAATATCGAATTTAATGTACTTAGCAGTTACTTCATCACCTGAGATACCCCAGCTAATTAAATAAACTACACCGATTACCAATACCCCCAAAGCCGACTTTAAAAGACTCTTTGGGTTACTTAGTGCACTGATAAGTGGTAAAACTATTGCTCCTAAAGCGGCAACAATTACCAACAAATATGCACCATATAACATTATATCTACAATTTCCATTTAGTTAAACTTTAAAGGTTAAACTTACTTAGTAAGATTATGCTTCACTAAAATATCAACTAAAGCAATAGAAGCATCTTCCATTTGGTTTACTAAAGAATCTACTTTAGAAACGCAATAGTTGTAAAATAATTGTAAGATAACCGCAACGATCAAACCAGCAACTGTTGTTAACAAGGCTACTTTAATACCACCCGCAACCAATGAAGGAGAAATATCACCAGCTTCTTCGATAGCATCAAATGCACCAATCATACCAATTACAGTACCCATGAAACCTAACATTGGAGCAAGAGAGATAAATAATGATATCCAAACCAATCCTCTTTCTAAACGACCCATTTCAACAGAACCGTAAGAAATTACAGATTTCTCAACCATTTCAACACCTTCTGACATTCTCATCAAACCTTGTGTAAAAATAGATGCTACTGGACCTCTAGTGTTTTTTGTCACTTCTTTTGCAGCTTCAACACCACCTTGGTTTAATGCATCTTCTACATTAGCCAATAATTTGTTAGTGTTTGTGGTTGCTAAGTTTAGGGTAATGATTCTTTCAATAGAAATAGCTAATCCTAAGATTAAACATATTAATACTACTGACATGAATTCCCATCCACCTTCAATAAACTTCTCTTTTACAATTTGGTGAAAGCCTTGTTCTTCTACAACTTCCTCCTCTTCTACAACCGTAGTCGGCATTGTATCCTCTACAGCAGCTGAGTCAGATACATCAGTAGAATCCCCTTCCATAGCAGTTGTATCATTTTCCATTCCTGAGGTTGCTTCCTCATCCTGAGCAATCGCATTGCCATTGAAACCGAATGCTAAAGCTCCGGCCATCATCATTAAAACAAATAGCTTTTTCATAGTTAAGTTGTTTGTAATTTTCTTTTTTAGTTATTATATGTTAGTTAAATGAAAACCAAGTCCAATTTTACACAAATATCGACAAACAGAAAATTTTTTTAGCAATTCTTTAAGCCAATACCTCAATATTTAACGAATATAGGTTAATTAAGATTAAAAAATTGAGCAAAATGCGGAGAAGGAGGGATTCGAACCCTCGGTACCCGTGAAGGCACACTCGCTTTCCAGGCGAGCCCGATCGACCACTCTGGCACCTCTCCTTTTGTCTGTAAATATTTATTTTTCGATTAAACTCTTTTCAAACGTGCACAAATAAATTAATAATTTATTCTTCATGCAAGCCCATTTTGTCAAATGGTAAATATAAATCTATTATTAACATGCAATTCAGTTGCAAATAGCATGATTAGGGTTAATAATTATATTATTCCATGTAGTTACAAATATTTCTTTATTCCATTTCTCCCCGAAGTGGCTTTATTAAATAATTTTGTTGCATTTCTTTTGTATGAGCATGACTCAGCACATACATCAATTTGGTGATAGCTGCTTCTGTTGTTATATCACTTCCACTTATTACACCAATGGATTGCAAATCCTTACTTGTCTGATATCGACCTTGGATCACCTTACCTCCCATGCATTGAGAAACATTCAAGATTAGAATCCCTTTATCAATAGCATTTTGCAATGCATCAATAAACCATTTCTCTGTCGGGGCATTCCCAGAACCATAAGTTTCTATTACTAAGCCTCTTAGTCCTTTAATAGATAAAATCCCCTCTACAAAGGCTTTAGAAATCCCGGGGAATACTTTCAAAATGGCTACCTCTTGCTGAATATTCTTCCTGACTTTGAGGTCAACTTCCGATTGAAATTCCCTTAAAGCCGAGAAATTATATTCTATAATGACTCCTGCCTCAGCTAAAACAGGATAATTTTCACTTTGAAAGGCATCAAATTGAACGCTTTCTACTTTTTTAGCTCTATTTGCTCTTAAAAGCAAATTATCAAAATAAATACAAACTTCTGATACTATGGGCCTGTGATTTAATTTCTGACTGGCAATTTCAATAGCTGTAATTAAATTTTCACGAGCATCTGAACGAGCAGCGCCAATGGGCAATTGTGCGCCAGTGAATATGACGGGCTTGTTTAAGCCCTCTAACATAAAACTTATGGCTGAAGCTGTATAAGCCATGGTATCCGTACCATGAATGACAATAAAGCCATCGTATTCAGTATAATAATCTTCCACTAAACCGGCAATATCATCCCAATGCTTGGGGTTAACATTTGATGAGTCTATCAGATTATTAAATGAAGCAACTGTGATTTTTAAGTTGAAATTTCTTAGAGAAGGAACTTCATCCAGTATATTCTGAAAATCAAATGGAACCAGTGCCTGCTCTTCATTATATACCATACCAAGAGTTCCTCCAGTATAGATGATCATGACCGATTTTTCAGGCGCTTTAGGCGTGGCGGTTTCAATATGAATTAATTCGTAAGGCTTCATCATTCAGGAAAATAATGCTTTAGCATTAGATGAGGTAATATTAATAAGTTCTTCTTTAGGGATCTGCTTCAAATCTGCAATTTTCTGAGCAATTAATTCCAAATAAACAGATTCATTCCTTTTCCCTCTTTTAGGTGTTGGTGCTAAATAGGGCGCATCGGTCTCCAATACCATTCGATTGATATCAATATCAGGAATATGCTCTGCTAGACCCCCATTTTTAAAAGTAACCACTCCACCTATTCCAAGATAGAAACCTAAATCAATTACTTTTTGGGCATCTTCTGCATTTCCTGTAAAGCAATGAAAAACTCCCTTTAATTTTTCATCTTTCATTTCTTTCACTATCTCATAAGTTTCCTGAAAAGAATCTCTGCAATGCAAAATAATGGGGATATTATGCTTTTTAGCTAATTCAATCTGAATTCTTAAAGCTTCCTTTTGCTCCTTCATCAAGCTTTTATCCCAATAGAAATCAAGCCCTATCTCTCCTACTGCTACAAATTTTCTTTTATTCAACCAATCTTCTACTTCGTATAATTGTTTTTCAAAATGCTTTTCAACATGGCATGGATGGATTCCCATAGTTGCTATGGTATTTGAGAATTTATCTTCCACCTCCATCATTGGCTCAATAGATTCGTGATCAATATTAGGCATATAGAATTTTTCAACTCCAGCTTCTTCTGCCCTCTCTATCATTTCCGGTCTATCTTCATCAAATTCCTGAGCGTATAAATGTGCATGTGTTTCAATCATCTTTTAGCGAATTTTCTTCCTTTCCATTTCACGGGCAAAGGTAAGAGATAAAAGAAAAGAAGTGCAATAGAAATGAAAGCACTATAGAATTCGAAGATGAAAAGATTACCTAAAGGCACATATTGATTGAGTCTTTCCACTATTTTATTAATAAATAAACTTTGAAGAGTTATTTTTAGACCAAATAATGGTATTGCTACAAATGGATTGACAAAGATCATAGCTATCATAGCAGGATAATATAATGCTTGAAATACCAAAAGAGCTACCATAAAAGGAGGCAGTTTTAATGCGCCACTCATCCATCTTTTGCGTTGATTCATTAAATTCCAGAAGCCTTTAATAGCAAATGTCTTTACTAAGCTATCTTCATTTGCTAACTGTTGGTAACGATACCCTTGTTTGGCCACAGCTTGAAATAAAGCGAAATCTTCTGTTACAGAGAAAGGAATATTTTTATAACCCCCGACTTTATTGTAAGCTTCTTTACTTATCATCATATTATTTCCAACAGCCGTAACAGGTATTTTCCAGCCGCTGACAATTTTCACCATGCCCAGCGCCAGACTCCAATCTATCATTTGCATACTAGATAAGAAATCATTAGCTTTTATGATGGTGAAGCCACTTTGAATACCTGATCCTTCTTTCCAGCAAGCTAGTTGTTTCATAAGCCAACTAGAAGGAACTTCTACATCGGCATCGGTGATCATCATAAATTCACCTTTAGCTTTTTCAGCTAATTGCTCTAACACATTAGCTTTAGCATCTAAATGCCCCTCTTTTTCCTTGATGGGGATATAAAAGAAATTATTGGTTTCCTTATCCCACTCCTTCATAATTTTAGTGCTGCCATCAGAGGAATCATCATCACCCATTAAAACTTCATATTTATCTTTGGGGTAATTAAGCTTTTCTAGTGAATTTAAGGCATAGTTTACAGTATGCACTTCATTTCGGACGGCCATTAGAATGGAAATAAAAGGTAATTCACCTTGGTAAGGCTTTGGGTTTTCAGCTTTTGGTTTCCACGCCAACCATAAAATTAAGTCCACGATGATTACAATAAGAATAATCGTCAATAGGCCTAAAAATAGATAGGTCATAGTTTTTTAAATTTGTATCCAATATCGGAAAAATGTTCGAGATACAAAGGTAGGAATTGCAATATTTTATCTTTGGCTTTTATATTATCATGAAAAACTATAATACTACCGTTCTCTGATTTTTCAATACTTTTTTCAAGAATCCTATTTGAAGATATTGAAGTTTTGTAATCTTTAGAAAGCACATCCCACATTATCAGTTCATAATTTTCTTTCTTAAGTCTTTTAGCTAGTTTCAAATTAAACTGTCCGTAGGGAAATCTAAAAAGCTTTTTACCTTGAGTAGTATGTTTTTCAATTTCTCGCTGACATAATTCAACATTATTTAAATATTCATCATGAGAAGTTGTCCATGCCTTTAAATGATTAAAAGTATGATTACCAACTGAATGCTCATTGTGTATTATTGATTGGAAGATTTTAGGATGTTTTTTTATATTTTCTCCCACGCAAAAAAATGTGGCTTTAGCATCAAAGTCTTTTAGAATATTTAAAATTTCATGGGTTAATTCAGGAATTGGGCCATCATCAAAAGTAGGGTAAATTACTTTTGCATTAGTATTTACCTTCCAATTAAGGTCAGGGAATAATTTTTGAATAATTTTTGGGGTTTTATAGAATGCCCAATCAGACATGGTATTGACACGCTAATAAAGTAATATCATCCGACAATGCTCTTTTCCCAATAAAAGTATCTATCTCCTTTAATATACTCGAAAGAATCAAAGCTGGCTTGGCAGAAATATTATTATTTAAAATATCTATCACACGATCCGGGCCAAATTCTTCTTCCATTTCATTAAATGCTTCAGTTAAGCCGTCTGTATAAAGCAATAGTGTCTGAGTCTTTTTTATTTTGGATGTACCAATTTCCAGGAAAGGAATCTCTCTTAATGCTCCTAATACCAAAGTCCCTTTATCCAATTTCTCTATAGTTCCATTGGAAGACATCAAAAAGGGAGGGTTGTGACCTGCATTAACATAAGTGAGCTTTTGCTCTTTCAAATCAATTAACGCTATAAAAAAAGTAATGAAATTTTCTCCATTTGCACTTTCAAACACCTGATGATTTAAATCATGAATAACTTCTTCTAGGTCTGTTGTTTTCCTCAATAGCGTTCGTAAGGAAGCCTGAAAATTGGACATTAAGAGGGCTGCTGGAACTCCTTTTCCGGAAACATCTGCAATGCAAACAATTTTAAGATTTTCATTTATTGACAGCCAATCATAATAATCACCCCCTACAGTATGATGAGGAGAATAATGTGCGTCTATAATAAAATTATCACTTTCGGGTAATGATTTAGGGAAAAGCAATTGCTGTACTTTCTTGGCAATTTCCATTTCCTTGGCATAAACTTCTTGTTTAAGCCTCTCTCTAGCCATTTTCTTATTTTCAATGGCCACCATGATAATATTGGTAAGCGCCTGAATAAAGTTCAAATGGTGTTCTATCAATTCTTTTTCCTGAGCATTAGAAACACCACCTAAAAATGCAATAGCCAAGAGTTCATTCTTATGAAAAACAGGTATTGCTACCTCAAATTCTTCGAAAGGCGAATCAAACAAATCAGAATTAAATAAAATTTTACGACTTTGGACTAACTCGTCTGCATTTATATCAGCATAATCCTTTTGGGTACCAAAAGATAATTTTTGTTCCCATTGCTTATTCTCTTGAACCAGCAACATCAATTTTCCAAGCTTTAAATTAGCTCTTAAAGTAAAATTGTAAATCTTATAGAGAGAATCCTCTGGTAAATTTTCGTTTATTGCTTGAGTAATTTCAAGCAGTGCATTAAGCTCCAGTTCCTTGAGCTCATATCGGTTCGCTATTTTTAAGGTAGTATCCATATTTGAAATGTGAAGTTAAGGAATTGATTGGACAAATGTAAATTTGGTAAAAATAATGAAAGACAGATTTGTGACAATAGACAATAGAATGACAAATAGACAATTTATTTTAAAATTGACCATCTACAGAATTCTGTCTAAATCTTTTGGGATAATTTTTTACCTTTCAGAAAATTAATTGAATATAACCATGAAGCAATATTTCTATATTTTCATTCTACTATTTGCAGTTTCATGCAATGCATTAAAAAGTAATAAAAGTGCAGAGCCTGAATTATCCAAATTCGACAAGTTGATTTCCGGTAAAGAGAAATTCAGTGGGTTCATTAATTATTATTGGGATGCAGAGAAGGGAAAAATCTATCTTGAAATTGATAAATTAAATGAAGAACTAATTTATGTGAGTTACCTGTCTGCAGGCTTGGGCTCCAATGACATTGGACTTGACAGAGGCCAAATAGGAAACAGCAAAATCATCAAATTCGAGAAGATCGGGAATAAAATTATGATTTTTGAACCGAATTATAAATTTAGAGCTGACTCCGATAATGAGGCAGAGAAAAAAGCCGTTAAAGATGCTTTTGCTCATTCCATTATTCACGGATTTGAAATCGAAGCTTCAAATGATTGGGCACATTTAGTAGATGCCACTGATTTTTTCATCAAAGATGCTCATGGAGTTAGCAAAAGATTAAAACAATCAAATGAAGGCACTTACAGTTTAGATAAAAGTCGTTCTATTTTCAACATGGAAGGTTCCAGAAATTTTCCTGAGAATACGGAATTGGATTTTTGGATCTCATTTAAAGGTGATGCAAAAGGAAGAGAGATTTATTCTGTAAGTCCTGATGCAGATAATATTACTGTTCGCCAGCACCATTCTTTTGTTCAGTTACCCGATGATAATTTTCAGCCAAGGAAATTTGATCCAAGAGCCGGTTATTCCGGTACATTTTATAAAGATTATGCAGTTTCGATTAATGAGGATATCAACCAAAGACTTATTAAACGACATAGATTACAAAAGAAAAACCCTGAAGCAGAGAAAAGCGAGACTGTTGAGCCTATTATTTATTATTTAGACCCCGGAACTCCAGAGCCAGTTCGTTCTGCTTTATTAGATGGAGCCAAATGGTGGAATCAAGCTTTTGAAGCAGCAGGATATGAGAATGCATTTCAAGTGAAAATGTTACCAGAGGATGCTGACCCTTTAGATATTCGTTATAATGTTATCCAGTGGGTACATCGCTCTTCCAGAGGATGGAGTTATGGAGCAAGTGTGGCTGATCCAAGAACCGGAGAAATCATCAAAGGACATGTTAGTTTAGGCTCCCTGCGAGTAAGACAAGATTTCTTAATCGCAGAAGGCTTATTGGCTCCTTACAATAAAAGCGGTAAAAACAATGCTATGGAAGAAATGGCATTAGCGAGATTAAGACAATTATCCGCACATGAAGTAGGTCATACTATTGGATTGGCTCACTCTTATGCGTCCAGCACTGAAAATGATGCTTCTGTAATGGATTATCCTCATCCCAATATTGAATTGGATGAAAAAGGAAATATAAGTTTAGTGAATGCTTATGCAGAAAACATAGGGCTTTGGGATAAATATGCCATTCGATATGGATATGAAGAAATCCCGACTGGAGAAAATGAAGAAGAGTATTTAAATAGCATTTTGGCTGAAGCCAATGAGAAAGGCTTAAGCTTTATTTCGGACAGAGATGCCAGAGCAACAGGTGGAGCACATCCTTATGCGCATTTGTGGGACAACGGAAAAGATGCAGCTGTGCAACTAAACCATTTATTAAATGTAAGGGAAAAAGCACTATCCAAGTTTGGCGAAAATGTGATTCAATACGATAGACCATTAGCTCAAATTCAGGAAGCCTTAGTTCCCATTTATTTCTTGCATCGTTATCAAGCAGAGGCCACCGTAAAATTAATTGGAGGACTGGATTACTCTTATAAAATGAGAGATGATAATTTAAAGAAAATGAGCATTGTACCAGCTGAATGGCAATTAGAAGCAGCCAATAGCTTAGCTAATGCTGTGAAAGCTGAAAACTTAGCTTTACCGGAACAATTGCTGAATACGCTATACCCAAGACCATTAGGTTTCTATGACAATAGAGAATTATTAAATGGAAAGACTGGAGTAACTTTTGATGCAATTGGTGCTGCGGAACAAGCATCGGCCATGGTTTTTGAATTAGTGATGCATCCTCAACGATTAAATAGATTAGTTGAATATCATGCCCGAGACAATAAAAATCCAGGAATTCAGGAAACAATGGATGTTTTTGAAGATATTTTATTTAATCAAAAGGTTGAAAATAATTATCATGAGGCTATCCAGTTGACCACACAATCTGTTTTTGTTAATCAATTAATGAAAACCGTTCAAAATGGATCGCTTTCTGCACTTGCAAGAGCTGAATTAATGTCGGTATTGAAGGATATTTCTGCTCAACTTTCAAAAGCTAACTATAGAGACAGCGATTTGAAAAAATCACATAATCAAATGATTGTTACTCAAATAAAACTCTTTTTGGAATCGCCTAAAGAATATGATGTAGCTCCAATTCCTTCACTACCTCCTGGTAGCCCAATTGGGAGTTGTGATTAATAAATTATAAACAAAATATTTCAACTGGAACTATCGTTTCAGTTGAAATATTTTGTCAAACTTCAATCTTAAACCAATATGAAATTTATTATTGCTTTTGCCTTAATCTTTTTACCTTTCTTATCATTTTCTCAATCTGTTGTGAGTTATCATCAGTCTCCTAATGGCGGACAAGCAGCTTATGCTTACGAATTCAATGAGAGATTCAGGCCTGAAATCCGATTATATCCCAATACAGCTATTGAGGACCTCATTGTAAAACTAATGTTCAATTATGACTGGATCGAAGAAGAAAACTATGAATTCTACAGTGGTATATCATTACTAGGTTCTACTCTTGGAGGACCAACTTTTGGCTTACCAATTGGATTAAATTTTTATCCTTTTGAAAATAAAAAATTCGGTTTTTTAATGGAATTCTCACCTAATTTCCCTTTTGATGAAGGTGGTGTTGCTTACTTTGCTGGTAGTTGGGGTATTCGGTACAGATTTAATAAAGGGGAATAAACATTCTACTTTTAACTATTGCGTGGAGCATACATAATGATTAGCATTCCTATTAAGGCTATGGTGCCCCCTATCAAATCATAGCGGTCTGGAACAACACCATCTACCTTCCATCCCCAAATAATAGCCATGACAATAAATATTCCACCATAGGCAGCATACACTCTACCAAAATTGGCAGGTTGCCATGTGGCAACTACTCCGTATCCTATTAAGATGATTCCTCCAAGTACTCCTACCCACCATGGCTTTTCTTCCCTTAAGGTGAGCCAAACTAAATAACCGCCTCCTATTTCACAGAGCCCCGCTAAAATAAAAATTGAGATTGATTTAAAGATTGCTAGCATTTAAAACTATATAAAATTAAAATCCATTATGCTCCAGTAAGCCCTTCTTAGTTGCCAGAAAATATAAATCATTCCAGGGTATGCTATTCAATTCTTTGTTACCATCATATTCCTCATCATGATTGATCAGCATTTTGATATATTCTTTCTGATTCAATGAATACAAATGCTTTTGAACATCTTCATCTTTCCAATCCAATGCACTTTTCACATCCTTAAAGGATTGCACAAAATATAACTCATCTAAAAGATCAATTTCCTGCTCGTTCATTACTATTAAATTTTCTTTCTTTCCAGGTATAGCTACCAAAATTAGCCAATAAGCCAAATATCAGGACATAAAGGCTATAAAACAACTGCAAAAATACAAAAGCAATAAATTTGAATTCCTTATCCTGAGATTTTAAAATTAATGAAATAAAAATTCCCTCTGTAATAATTTTCAAAAAAACAGTTGGCAGAAGAATTAGAAATTGAGCTGAGATTAAACTGTAAATAATAGCTACAATATAGATTAAATGAAAAGACCATATGGCCAATGCCGGCAGACTATCTTTCAGACTTGCACTAGCACTCCACTTTACAGCCCATCGTTTTCGTTGCCTATAAAATGAATTGAAATTTTCAGGGGCTTGGGTTTCCACTATTGCTTCTTTTTGGAAGAATATTGCATTGGGGTATTCTGCCTTTATTTTTTGCAAGAGAAACACATCATCTCCGGAAGGGATAGAAATATTATCCGCATAAGGATTAAGCTTTTCAAAAGTTTTTTTTCGGAAGGCCAGGTTTGCCCCATTTGCCATATTTGGGTTTCCAAGCTCAATGCTTACTGCCCCCACTCCTATCAATGGTGCAAATTCCATTTGAAATATCCGAGAGATAAAGTTTTGAGGTTTAAAGACTACACTGCCACTGACCAATTGAATATGTTCAATTTCAAAAGGCGCCTGCATTTTTTGAATCCAATCTTTAGGGAAACTGCAATCTGCATCGGAGGTCAAAATAATCTCTGACTCACTATGTTTAATACCTGCATTGATAGCTGACTTCTTTCCATTCAATTTTGCAGGGAGACTCAAAACCGTGAGTTTAAATGGAAAGCTTTTATCAAATGATTGAATAATTTCTTTAAAACTATCTTCTGAATGATCATTGATTAAAATCACTTCCAATAAGTCAGCAGGATATTCTAAATATGAAAGACTATTCAATAACTCGCTGAGATTCTCCTCCTCATTTCTAAAAGGAATGATGATAGAAACCGATTTTAATTCTCCGCTTTCATTGAATTCAGGTAATTTTCTCCAGATTTTAGAGGCAAAAAGCAAGGCTAATGCATAAAAGAGGATAACAATGGAGAAAAATGCAAAAATCATGCGTTTTTCAATTTAAGTTTTGGAATGAAAAATAATCCAATAAAAGCAGGTAATGCAATATTAATCAACCACAAAATTAATCCTGAAGCTATAATGGGCGCTACATCAATTCCTAAAGTTTCAAAAAATAAAGCCACGCTAAATTCTCTTATGCCCAAATCACTTAAAAAATTGAAAGTGGGCAATATAGATTTAGCTAAAAACATAAAGGCTACTCCCATGAACTGCATGAATATACTGATTTTTAAACCTAAAATGGAAAGCAGCAATAAAAACTGAGCACTAAAAATAAGATATCGCAAAACTGAAAAACCCGCTAAAAGACCAACTAATTTCAAGCCCATCTTACGAACAGGCTGAACATAGTCCTGAATTTTAGGATGGTTTCTTTTCATGAATAAAACCAAAAGCAGTATAGCCAAAAGAAGTCCCAATATGCTTAAAATAGGATACGATAAAGAGATTGGAATATCGAATTGTGCTATACTTTTTCTAGAGTAGATGTAAAAAGCAATTAAGCCAAAAATAGCAGTAGGCAACATCTGCATCATTCTGCCAACCAGAATAAGACCTAATGCTTTTTTCCTATTATGATGGGTCAAAGAAAATACTTTTGCAAAATAATCTCCAACAGCATGCGGAGTTACAAACCCTAATGCAATTCCAGCCAGCACACCTGTTGCGGCCTTTGAAACTGAAATATGAGTAATGGGTTCAATGGAGTATTTCCACTTTAGAACTTCCATATACCAATTAAAAGGCATTAGAAAAATTACCAGAAGTAAGATAAAAAGGTTATTACTGAAAAGTTGAAAGGCAGATGCAAAACCAGATTTATCTTCACTTATTTTCTCATAAAGAAACAATAGTACCAGTATGGTTACCAATATTTTAATAATGAGAAGTAAAGCCTTTTTCAATGTATATGATAAAAATAAAAAACCACCTTACAATGATGCACATTAGAAGGTGGTTTTCAAAATTTGAGTAATTTAATATTTTATCGTCTTTGCTCTTCTAGCTTATTTAAAGCAGTTTGCAATTCTCTTTTAATCTTAACCTGCTTATCGTGAGAACGTTTTCTTAAATCTTCCAACTCTTGGTCGATTAATGCCTTGTCCTTTTTCGCTTGACGAGTCATTCTATAGCTATTTAAGTACATCACATAAACAATTACCAAGCCTGCAATCAAAACCACTACTATACTCCACATCACGATATTGTAGGTGGTTTTAGACATTGGAATACCTAATAAAGGCATTTCATCTACTGCATCTTGTGTTACTTCTAATTCACTTTTAAGCTCCGTCATTTGAGATTTAGCTGAGTCTCTTTCCGTTTCCGCCTGAAGTCTAGCACTCTTTGCTGTAGATACACTTTCTTTTAAAGTGCTAATAGAATCATTCATTATCTGACCGAAAGCATTTATTTTTGAAATAGAAATAACTTTATACTTCTCAAAAGTTTCACTGCTTTCAATCATGTTTTGATATTGATCTGATAGTTTGGCATCTTCTTGCGCCTTAGCATCAAACTGAATTGCAAAAGCAATAATTGAAAAAATAACCAAAATCTTAAATCTCATAATAATTTATTTATCGTGTAAATCCCCGCGTTAATTTGTTGTAAATATAGTTTGAACGAATGGAATTAAAAAAACTTATACTTAAATGAATTATAAAATTCGCTATTTCTTTCAACATTTTCAAATTATGAAAGTTGTTGGGACATGAATTTAGAAAATCAAAAAATAACTTTAAGGATTGCAGCCATCTATAATATTTTATGGGGTGCCTGGGTAGTGCTTCTTCCACAGCATTTTTTTTTGATTTGGTAGGGATGGATAAAATCAATCATCCAATGGTATGGCAAGGAATGGGAATGGTCATAGGCGTATATGGATTAGGTTATTGGTGGGCTTCTTTCAATCCGCTTCGTCACTGGCCCATTATCATGGTAGGTTTTTTAGGTAAAATTTTCGGTCCTTTAGGCTTTCTCTTCAATTATTTACAAGGAATTGTTCCCTTTGAATTTATTTATACTTTAATTACCAACAATTTTATATGGTGGATTCCATTTTTCTTAATTTTAAAAGATGTTCATGTTAAAACAAATTGGAAATTATCTTAAAAGTAAATGGTCAGTTAGATTAATGACTATTTTTTATTTGATAGCAGGTTTCAATCACTTCATCAATCCCGATTTCTACTTACCTTTAATTCCCCCATTTTTTAATTCCCATGAAAAAATCAATGTTTTAAGTGGAATAACTGAAATAGTGCTAGGGATAGGAATCTTATTTTATCCAAGCAGAAAATATGCCTCCTATGGAATCATGATTATGTTGCTTGCATTTATCCCTTCCCATGTTTATTTTATTCAAATTAATTCCTGTATAGATGGCGGATTATGCGTCCCAGAATGGGCTGGCTGGTTTCGCTTAGTAATCATTCATCCGGCTTTGCTACTTTGGGCCTGGGAAGCAGGGAAATCGTCTTCCTGAGTATATTTATGTTCATGAGTAAAGGAAAGAGCCAGTTCATTAAAAATTTCAGGCTGATCAATATTACAAATATGTCCTGCTCCTTTCATTTCCTTTATTAATACCGATTTGTGTTTATTTGCAAAGCCTTTAGCCGAGTTTAAAAAGATATAATCATCTTTGCCCATAATAGTTAATGCAGGAAAATTAATATCCTGATTATAGAAGCGGTTCAATAATCTAAAAAACTCATTGTACAATCCTACCCATTTCATATACTCAGTAGATGAAAGTTTTTGAGCTTGCTTTTTATATATTTCCCTAGATTTTTGGTGTTTTCCGAAAGGCATTAATAAATAGGAGAATATGCTATACATCCATTTATATGGTAGAAAAAGATTGAAGAACCTCGCTAATTGCACAAATGATTTTATTAATACATTAGCCTTAAAAATACCACCAGCAAAAATAGCACTTGCCACCAAATCTGGATGTTTGATGCTCAAGTCTTGCATAATTACACTCCCAAAACTTAAAGTGATAAAGTGAGCCTTATCAATTTGATATTGATCCAATACTGTTTTAATGTCCTTAGTAATAATATCAAAATTATATTTTTCGAATTCAGGTTTAATATCTTTCGACTTTCCATGATCTCTTAAATCAATCAATAGCAAATTGTAAAATGGTCTGAAAGCATCTAATTGATATTTCCAAGTGGCTGTACTCCCTCCGGCACCATGAATAAAAACAATCCATTCTTTTGAGGAAACATTCCGAAAAGTGACAGCATTAAGTGATGTTTTTTTCATAATGTTAAAACATCGACAATTAGCTTTTGTTATAAGTTTTATTCAATACATATTTGAATTATTAAATTGTATTTCAACACGGTCAAAGAATAGAAAATACTATTCAAAATTTCTTTTTTAAATAGTTGCAATTTTTAAACTCGATAAATGCTTCAATACCTTAAAGAATTATCAGACTTTGGCTTATTAATATTGATTTGGCTGGTACAACTCATCATCTACCCTTCTTTCACCTATATGGAAAAAGTCAATCTGATGGCCTGGCATCCAAAATACACTACTATGATTTCAATAGTGGTTATGCCCTTAATGCTTTTTCAAATTGGTAGTACTTTTTATTTAACCTATACGGATTTTAATTATATATTTTTAGTCCAAAGTGTTTTAATTATTCTGCTGTGGATCTCCACATTCACTCAAGCGGTTCCTTTGCATAATCAGATCAATTCTGGATTTGAAATTAAAAAGGCTGCTGACAATTTGGTTCAAGTCAATTGGAAACGAACAATTATGTGGACAGTAATTGTAATTTTAAATTTCATTGACAGATATACAACATTACATAATTAATGTAGTTACATTAAATTGCATTAACTGTTAAGAATGACCACCTCAAATGAATTTGGCACTAAGCCAATCAATTATCTGCTACGTAAACAAGCCATTCCATCTGCCATTGGGATTCTGACATTATCTATTTACGGAATAGTAGATACTATATTTGTGGGGAATTTTGTGGGTTCAATAGGTATAGCTGCTATTACAGTGGTAATTCCCATAACATTCCTTATCTCATCAATTGGAATGGGTATTGGAATTGGAGGTGCATCAATTATATCCAGGGCCTTAGGTTCCGGAAAGCCGGAAAAAGCCAATAAAACCTTTGGTAATCAGTTGACGCTTACCTTTATTTTAGGAATATTTTTCAGTTTAAGTTGCTGGATTTTTATTGAGCCTATCCTTAAAGCATTTGGTGCAAAAGGTGAAATTTTGCAGCCCACCATTGATTATTTCAGCATTATTTTATTAGGGATACCCGTTTTGGCTTTTGCCATGATGTCCAATAGCATTTTTAGAGCTGTAGGCTATCCAAAAGTGGCCATGGTAGTGATGATAGTTCCAGCAATAGTAAATGTCATATTAGATCCTATTTTCATTGCGGTTTTAGATTGGGGAATAAAGGGTGCGGCCTGGGCAACCACTTTTTCTTATATCTTTAGTGCATTGTATGCTGCTTACTTTTTTCTGAGCGGAAAAACCGGTTTTAAAATTAGTAAAACAGATTTAATACTCAACCTAAAATTAACAGGTGAAATTTTCTCTATAGGTTCAGTTACAATTGCCAGACAAGGGGTAGTAAGTTTATTATTTTTGGTATTGAATAATTCATTATTCAAATATGGTGGCGAAAGCGCCATCGCAACCTATGGAATTATCAACCGCATGATGATGCTGGTAAATGTACCGGCCATTGGAATAACGCAAGGCTCTATGCCAATTATTGGATACAACTATGGGGCAGAATTATTTAAGAGGGTAAGCTTAACCCTTAGAAATGCCATAATTTCAGCCACGGTGCTTTCCTCCATAATTTATGCAGCTATTTTAATCTTTACTCCACAGATTGTAGGCATTTTTACTAAAGACCAAGATTTAATTCAGCAAACAGTGCCTGCATTAAGAATTACATTTTTAATGACTCCGCTCATTGCATTTCAATTAATCAGTGCAGCATATTTTCAGGCTTTAGGAAAAGCATTGCCTGCCTTACTCCTGACCTTAACCAAACAAGGATTTTTCCTTATTCCTCTCCTATTGATATTGCCTAATTTTTATCAATTAGATGGGATTTGGATAGCATTTCCAATTGCCGACTTAGCAACTGCTATCGTTTGTATGAGCTATTTGGTATATGATAGTAAAAAAATTGTATTAAACCCATCTTCAATATAAGATAAAACACATTTCCTTTTATCATCAATTAGCAATTATAAAGACTACAGAATTGCCTTCGGTGTATTATCAATAACATTATCAGCTCTGAAGTGTCTAACTTTGTAGCAATAAATTAAAATTATGAAATACAGAATATTATTAGCCTTATTATTTATCAGCAGTCTTTCCCTTGCACAGCAAAGAGGTGGTTATGGTGGAGCATCAAATTCTCAAATCACAGGAAAGATTACAGGAACCATAGTTGATGGAGTAAGCTCTGAACCAGTGTCTTATGCTACCATAATCATTAAATCACCAAAAGACGGAGAAACAGTTAATGGTGTAGTAACCGGAGATGACGGAAGCTTTAAATTAATTGGACTCAAACTCGGGAAATATATAGTAGAGGTTTCTTTTGTAGGCTACCAAAAATTCACTCAAGAAGTTGAATTAACTCCTAAAGATCCAGATTATAATTTTGAAAGCATCAAACTTACTACAGACACTGACCAATTGGATGAAGTAGTAGTTTCAGGTCAAAGAGAAACTATAGAAAATAAAATTGATAGAATTGTTTATAATGCTGATCAGGATATTGCCAATATGGGTGGAGATGCTTCAGACGTACTTAGAAGAGCACCCTTATTAACTGTTGATCAGGATGGTAATGTTTCTTTAAGAGGGAACCAAAACGTACAAATCCTTATAAATGGCAAGCCAAGCAGTATGTTTGGGGCTAATACAGGAGATGCCTTAAAAATGATTCCTTCAGACCAAATTAAAAGTGTGGAAGTGATTACCTCTCCTTCAGCAAAATATGATGGCGAAGGCACCGCAGGTATTATCAACATCATTACTAAAAAGCAGACACCTCAAGGATTTGCAGGGAATGTGGATTTAACAGCCGGTACACGTATCAATCGTGGAGTGGTAGGAATCAATGCAGGAAAAGGTAGATTAGGTTTTAACGCCAATGGTAGCTCATTTTATTCGTGGCCACAATACGCCACCACTGATTTCTATCAAAAAACGGTAGTAAATGGACAAACTAATATTAGAGAACAAAATGGTCAAAATCTTAGTAATAGATTAGGCTATTTTGGAAATATGGGCGCATTTTATGATTTCAATGCCTATCATAGTTTATCTACTAGTTTAAGATTAAGAGGATTTAACAGTACTTCTTCCGGTACCAATACCGTTTCAGAAGATTTAGGTGGAAATGAAAGTACTTATCAAAGATTTCAAGATAACTTCTCTCAAAACTGGGGGTATGAATGGTCATTAGATTATGTCATGAAATTTCCAGATCAGGAAGGAAGAGAATTTTCTGCTTCCTATAAAATTGATGGAAACGTAAGAGATCAACAATTTGAGATCGATCAAGATGCACCTGAAAATTATGAAGTTGCCAGAAACATTAATGATGGCAACAATAGAGAAAATACCATTCAGATTGATTATGCGCATCCCTTTGGAGAAAAATTTAAATTAGAGACTGGTTTTAAATCCATTATCAGAGATATTGACAGTGATTTTAGATATGAAGAACAGCCGGAAGGTGGTAATAGCTACCAGGTTGTGGACAACCGAACAGATATATTCTATTATAACCAAGACGTATATGCAGGATATGTTTCTACTCAAACAAACATCACTGAAAAACTAGGTCTAATTGCAGGTGTACGATATGAATATACTGGTCTTCAGGGAAGCTTTGATGAAGCAACTGAGCGTAATTTTGATCCAATATCATATGAAAATTGGTTACCAAGCGTGATTTTAAATCAAAAATTCGGGAAATTCAATTCCGTTAAATTGTCTTACAATAGAAGAATTCAACGTCCTAGTTTGGGAAATGTAAACCCTTATGTAGAAATTGGAAATATTAGAAACATTAGCTTTGGGAATCCTGATCTTAATCCTGAATTATCAGACAATTTCGAATTAGGATTCAGTAGTTTCTTAAAAGGAACTTCAGTAAATCTATCCTTCTTTTACAACGATATAAGTGAAGTAATCCAATCCATCATTTACGAAGATCCTGAAAGAAATGCCACCGTTACTACTTTTGAAAATGTGGGGACACAGCAAAATCTAGGCTCTAATTTGTTTATTTCTACCGAATTATTCAAAATATGGACCATTCGTGGAGGTATAAATGCTAACTATTTTATGTCAGAAGGGGTTATCCAAGGCCAAGCAGTAGAAAATAATGCGTGGTTGTTTAGTGGAAACATTAATTCCAACATCAAATTACCTAATGACTGGATGATAGATGCTTTTGGTTTCGCACGACCAAGAAGACAAACCTTGCAAGGTTATAATCCTGCTTTCTCCATTTTCGGAATGGGTATTAAAAAGCAAATTTGGGAAAAAAGAGGAAGCATTGGCTTATCAATTATAGAGCCATTTAAAGCTAGAAAGCCATTTGAAACTGAATTAGGAGATGAAGACAGTAATTTCTATCAAAGAAATGTATTTGCTATTCCATTCCGATCTTTTGGTCTTAATTTCAGCTACAAATTTGGTCAGTTAGATTATAAAGCCAGACAAAAAAGAAGTAGAATCTCCAATGACGATCAAAAATCAGGTGGAGATGATGGACAAAGTTTTTAAAATTTTAATAGTAAATTGATTTATTGAGTTTAATTAAAAGCATTTTCAGAGTTTAGGCTTTGGAGGTGCTTTTTTTTGAGTAGACTTCTGATGATAGTTATCTCATATATACTTTATAAAGTATTTAATGGAAATGTAATCCTAATTATCTTTTGCAGTTTCTTCCTTTTCTTTTTTTTTGACAAAAAAGAAACACAAAGTCAGGACAAAAATATGCTACAGCCCACATCCTCATCTGGCCCGCATTTTTGTCCTACTTCCCGCTCTTTCTAATCAAATTATATTTGGAATATTAAAATTTCACCATTTTTCATGAGAAGCCTAAAATATTCCCTTCTCTTTTTTGAAGAGAAGGGTGATTCGCTAGCTAGCGGATCGGGATGAGTTATCTCCTAATTTATCAAAATCATTCTACTTTAAGCTCAAACAGACTTAGAAAGCCCTTTGATTGGATGATCTTCCGGTAGCTTAGAGAATGTACTTTTAGCACTATCATAACCAATGTCAAAAATTTCCTTGGCCTTGGAGATTGAAAACACTTTATAATTTGATAGCTCATCAGGTTCAATAAAGATATCACACAATTTGGCTTGTTCTTTTGTTTGATAATTGATAATCATCAGCATTGTTCGCTCCAGCATATCCTTCATGCTATTGTTTTGATTTGAAATCCCAACAGGATTACAATTGACGCCTATAGTGAAATCGACATGCGATTTGAGCAAGTTTACTGGAAGATTATTGGTAATTCCACCATCTACATATGAGTCTTCACCTATGGTGATCGGTTTAAATATGACTGGAATGCTGGCAGAGGCTAGAAGTGGTCTAATCAATTTGCCAGATTCATAATTTACATTTTCTCCTTTGGTAAAATTTGTAGTAGAAACAATCAGAGGGATTTTTAAATCACTGAAGGAATCTTCAGGGAAATATTCTAAAAGTAAACCTGAAATTTTCTCTAAGTTAACTAAGCCTGACCAGGACATAGCCGGTCTGAAAAATTTAAGAAAATTAATATCGGATATAATTTCCAAAGTTCTTTTGGGTTCATAGCCTGCAGCTAAAAACGCACCTGCAATGGCACCAGCACTAGTACCGGAGATCATATCAGGGCGTATATTTTGCTCATACATATATTGTGCTATGCCTAAGTGTGCAAAACCTCTTGCCCCACCCCCGGAAAGTGCTAATCCTATTTTCATCTTTTTCAATTAATTTTTACGAAGCTCACCTCATCCAAGGGATTATAAAACCTCTGACAATTTGAATGTTTGATCTAATCGCACACCTTTTTCAGTATGCTTTACAGTACAACATTCATTTTCAGCATCATGTTCTAAAAATATGATGTAATTATTATCCGCTGCTTCTTTTAAGAATTTTTCTTTCTCATCTAAAGTCAAAAGTGGTCTTGTATCATAACCCATCACATAAGGCAAAGGAATATGCCCAACAGAGGGTAATAAATCTGCTGCAAAGACTATCGTTTTGTCTTTATATTTGATTTTGGGTACCATTTGCTTGTCTGTATGGCCATCAGCATAGAGGATATCAAACTGTGAAAATGGAGAAGGCTTACCTTTATCAGCAAAATGCAAATGTCCGCTTTCTTGCATAGGCATTATATTTTCTTTTAAAAAGCTGGCTTTCTCTCTTGCATTAGGTTCCGTTGCCCATTTCCAATGTTCTTGATTGGACCAATATTTAGCATTCTTAAATTCTATATCTAATTTAGTACGTTCAGTATCCTGCCATTTTACACCACCACCACAATGATCAAAATGGAGATGAGTTAAAAACATATCAGTTACATCATCTTTAGAGAATCCAGCCTTTTTCAATGAGCCATCCAAACTTGCGTCTCCATGCAAATAGAAGTGACTAAAGAACTTTTCATTTTGCTTGTCCCCTATCCCATTATCAATTAATATTAATTGGTTACCGTCCTCTATAGCCATACAACGCATAGCCCAGGTACACATATTATTTTCATCAGGCGGGTTTGTCCTGGACCATAATGATTTGGGCACTACCCCAAACATGGCTCCTCCATCTAATTTAAAAAATCCGGTTTCTATAATATGTAAATTCATAAAAGTCTACTTTTATTGAGATTTGAAGTTATAAAAAAAATGGCTCTTAAAAATGGAAAAGATCACATTCTTAAAAGCTATTTTATATGTGGTAATTGTAACTTAGTTAAAACCTGTTATCCTCAATTATTGGATACCAAAGCCATTTAAATAATAAACCCTCAGATAATTAAAAGTATCTTGAAACAAAGCCAATGGAATCTAAATAAAGATGTAGTAGACCGAATTCAATTGATGAAATAATTAATAGCTAACTCCCCCACTTTCGCCTAAGCGAAAAGCGGGATGGAGGGTAAAATGGCGGGCCAGCGTTGGCATTTGTGGGTAGTAGCATCATTTTACCTAGATTTTTTGCCAGCCAATAGCTGGTCAGCCTCTGGCTGACATACTTTTTCATCAATGGAAAAAGTATGAATGATAAAGCCAGCAATAAAATACAAAAATCGGTGATATAATGCTTATCTCTGCTCTTTAGAAAATTATGAAATACAGTGCTTTAATTTCATAAAAAAAATGGCTTTTAAAAATGCAAAAGATCACATTCTTAAAAGCCATTTTATAAGTGGTAATTAGTGCTTATTTGACAACACCCATTCCACTAAATTTATTGATTCTTTCTTCTATTCTTTTTTCTACTGATTTTTTATCCAGCGCTTTGAAATTCTTCAAAATAGTCTTTTTCACTTCATCAGCTACGGCCTTTAAATTGGTATGTGCTCCACCCAATGGCTCCGGAATAATTCCATCAATCAATTTATTCTTTAACATATCAGGAGCCGTCAGTTTAAGCGCTTCAGCTGCCTGTTCTTTATAATCCCAGCTTCTCCATAAGATAGAAGAACATGACTCTGGAGAAATCACGCTATACCAGGTGTTTTCCAGCATCAGGACTTTATCACCTATGGCGATACCTAAAGCTCCACCAGAAGCTCCTTCACCTATAATGATACAGATAACCGGAACCTTCAACATGAACATTTCCTTTAGGTTACGCGCAATGGCTTCACCCTGCCCTCTTTCTTCAGCTTCTAAACCCGGGAAAGCGCCTGGAGTATCAATCAAAGTAACGATAGGCTTGTTAAACTTCTCAGCCATCTTCATTAGCCTTAAAGCTTTTCTATAGCCTTCCGGATTTGCCATTCCAAAATTTCGTTCCTGACGCTGTTTGGTATTTCTACCCTTCTGCTGCCCAATAAACATGAAAGTTTGATCATCAACAGTCCCAAAACCACCCACCATGGCTTTATCATCCTTCACTGTTCTGTCACCGTGTATTTCAACAAAATCATCGGTGATTTCATAAATATAATCCAATGTGTACGGTCTGTCGGGATGACGAGACAACTGCACTCTTTGCCATCGGGTTAAATTTTGGAAAGTCTCTTTTTTTAAGGACACAATTTTATTTTCTAATTTTTTGATGGCATCAGAGATATCAACATCGCTATCTTCGGCTAATGATTTCATCCCTGCCAATTTATTTTCTAATTCAACTATAGGTTGTTCGAATTCCAAAAGCATTGTTTATTATTTTTAAATAAATGTAAAATTAATATTAAATTTTAAAGACACACACAAAAATGTAGAAATGAAAAAAAAATGAAAAATTTACTCAGTAAGTTTTGCAATTAATAATTAAGCACCTACATTTGCATCTCCTTAAACGAAAGGACAATCGCAAAAGCTGCAAATAAGTAATTTAGAGCGAAAAAAAATTGAAAAAATAATAGCAAATAAGTTTTGAATATTAGAAATAAAATTCAGTTATTTGCACTCCGATTTCTAAGAGAGAAACGGTAAGAAAATAAAAATATTGGTCCGGTAGTTCAGTTGGTTAGAATGCCTGCCTGTCACGCAGGAGGTCGCGAGTTCGAGTCTCGTCCGGACCGCTAAAAGCTCACTTTTTAAGTGGGCTTTTTTTGTTTATAGACTTTTTTAAAATTTTTTTTACAATATCAATCCGTTTCTTGATCTTAATCAGTGAGTGTCCTCGGGCGTCATGGCGAGGCACGAAACCATCTTAAGCCTGATCTAACTAACCTTAGATTGCTTCACCCTAAAGATCCTATTTATAAAGAAATTTCTATGCTTATGGCAGACTTTGAAAAGTCGGACATTAGTTGCCCTGAAAACCCCAATGTCTGACATGAAAAATGTCCGACATTTCTGAAAAACCATTTGATAGTTTGATCGCATATTATTCCATATTGGAATGCGAAATAATCCTCGACTACTCAGGAATGCTTACTATTTCGAACATCCAATTTTTTTCTACTTTGTACCTTCTATGAAAATTGGGTTTTTGCAATCCAGCAAAAATAAGACCTCCTGCGGGTATGATTAAATAAAAAGCATTTGGGTCCACCAATACGCCTAGTATTACGCCCATTCCACCGGCAACAAAGCCTGTATAAAGAAATAAGCCAGTTGTCAAAATGGAAGTCAAAAGTGGATTACGTTTTAAATATTTGATGTCTGCTAATGGTATTTTTTTATTATCAATTATTATCGCATTATGCACTACGCTATAGCGGCCCGAAAGCTTTTTATCGTCCACTGTTTTAATGATTATTCTATTGTTTTCTTTTATAAGTACTTCTTTTTGACTATCCTGTTTAGTAATTCTAAGGGCTTTTTGCTCTTGAGCAAATAAAACATTTGCAAAGAATATACTGATCAAGAGGATGATTACTTTTTTCATAATTTAATGTTGTTTATTATTTTTCAAATTAGCCATTTCTTAACACAAATATCTTCATACCATAATTTCTTTCAATTGATTTAAAATTATTTGATACCTCTCCTCACTTTCTTCATAATACAGATGCCCAATAATTGCTTCTTGCAAATGCTCACTATTTAAAATATTGTTAAAACATTCTCTTAAATATTCCTTTACCTCTGTATCAGATACTAAAATTGACTTAGTAAAATCAGATGTGTAGTTTAATATATAAACAATGTCCTCAAAATCATGACTAGTTCTGGCATCCTTACTCCCTCTTCCTTTGAAAGCATCAAATTTTGCAGCCAAAAAATAAGATAAGGGCATAATTTTAATAGATATATCATCTAATTTCTTAATTACTGCCAGTTCAAAACCTTTTTCAAACCAGCGATTTGCAGGTGCCCATCCTACCTGATGTGTTGACATTATATCTACTTTAACATCGTCTAAACTAAATCGACATATAACATCATCGGTATGTGATTGCTTAAACCCTCTTTGATTTAGTTTCTCTCTTAACTTTTCTAAATCGCCACCAGTTAATATTTTAAAGCTAAGGTCTACATCTTTAGTTGGCCTAACATCATCTGCTGCAGGGTCATCAATATATAAGCTCACTACAACACCCCCAACAAAAACAACTTGATCATTTAAATCTCCCAGTGCTTTAGCAACCTTAATAGTAGCTTTCCTGTTGATCTGCGTATTCTTCATTTAATAGTTCTCTTCTTAGTAGCTGTATAGCTAGATTTTTTTCTCTTGTTTTACCTACCCGTACCGCATCGATTAAAGCTAAATATGAGTGAAATTGTGGGTTTTGCAATGCTGCCTGAACTACTGATGGATATAAAGGAATTATAGCTTGACCTCTAACAGTACCTTTAGCATGAGGCCAAACAAATTCTTCTGAGCTTTGAATTTCCTCCTTTAAAGGATGGGCTGAATGGGCAGTTGGCACACCTCTTACTAAGGCGCCAGGTTGCTGAGGAAAAGCATACTTAATACCGTACTGAATAAAATCCATCAGTGCTTGTTTCATTACTTTATAATTACCTGCCAACAAACCTGCATATCTTGACCTATTCAATGATTTACTAATTTCGGACTGACTTAACCCTAAATTATTAGCAAGCATTACTTGTGATAATTCTTCTTCAGCGGACATTGTAATTCGTATTAAAACGGGAATATCCAAAGGACTCATACTCTGTTTCTTTTGTAAATTCATGATAACATTCCATATTCGAATATACAATAATAGTAATTAAACATCTAATTTACAATATATTATGGATTTATATTCTGTATTGGAATATAAAATAAAAAATCTACATTATTAAGATTAGCTATAATAAGGAAGAGAAATTACTTAGTTCTTGTCAACCTAGTTCTCAAAGTCTCTCCTATTTTTCTTAAACTAAAAGGAATTCAGCATAAAGAGGTCTTAAACTTTTAATCCGTTTTTGGATTTTCATCAACCTCATTTGTTACAAATTCTAAATCCTCTTTAAGAATTTCTGAAACGTTTAGAGTTGGTAGAATGAAATTATCAAATTCAGTATTATCTAACTTAGCATGTAAGACACCCCTTGCTGTACCGACAGTTAGAACTGTAAGATGGGTTAAAAAGCCTTTCGGTATGACTAATTTATTGGTTTTGATATTTCTAAAATTATCAAAGGATTTAGGATCAACGTCAAAATCACAATGAAGCTTTAATATAATAAAAGGTCTTTCCTGACACTTAAACATTGCTGAAAATTTCACCATAACAGTATTTTCATCTGAATTAATACCAAAGCCATAACCAGCTTCAATATTTACATCCTCACCTTCCTTATAAGAATTGGTGATGGTTGCAAATTCATCTGTCTTTATTGATCTTACTGCGAAAGATACTTTCTTGTCTGCCATAATTAATTTGACTTATGCGGCTAATGCGTAATTAGACTCCCCTACTTTTACACTTTTTGATGCAACTTTAGAGGTTTCAATCTTTGAAACTATATCATTTGTAATTTGAATATAATCGACTGATTTTACGGATTTTTCCTGATTTTTTAATATATCAGATTTTTTAAATTGAATCTCAAACTGCTTTATAATGGTTGAGTAATAAAATACCATCTTCTTTTTAACTATTACTTCATCTTCTCCAACAGTATTAATAAGCTTTTCCCCTAAAACGGATTCAATTATGGCAATAATTTCATCGATTGTTATTTCGCAATAATAACACTTATCAGCAACTGACAATTCTTTAAAAGTCTCTGGCTTCAACTGCTGTTTAAATACTTGATTATAATAAGCTTTTCTCCAAGCTGGTAATTCCGACTTTAAATCTTTTTCAGATTTTTTAATGGCTAAATAAATATCATCGATTTGCATGTCGGTACCTGAAAGCACCTCGCCCCTTTCAGTATGAAAAAATTCAGCTGTATATTTATCTATTATACTGCGTTTATCTTTAAGATTGTACTTTAAAAATTCTTCTAATAAAGATGCGTCTATTAGTTCTTTTTTAGGTTTTTTTCAAAAAGGTAAAATCTTAACCTGGATTTGAAACTCTCATTTGATTTTGATAAGTAAATCATAATTGTTATTGCTAAAAATTTCAGAAATTTGCTTCGACAGTAAATAAGCCTTTAATATAGGTAACTTATCAGAAATAAGTACTTTATATTAATCAAAATCTAATCTTTGCTAGCGGTGAAAATTAATTTTCAATTACTTAGAAATCCTCACTGACAAGATTTATTCAGTAAGAGCGATCTTAGGTAAGCAATCCGTAGGGATCAAATTCGAATATGGAATAACTTGCAATAAGCAGATAGCAAAAGCGGTAATTACATTTTTAAGAGAAAGGTGTGGTTCGGAGGATTTTCAAAAGTTGATATTCTACTCGAAGCTGGAAGCTTCTTTTTATATTTTCCTTACGGTTTTTTAGGATATTTTACATTCAAAGGATTTAGAATTTATAGAAATAGATTTTTCTATAAGCATGTTAAAGCTGTTCTAGCTTGAAAAACATCAGAGACAATAGAATACAAGCTCTATTGTCTCTTTATAAACACAAACTCCCCACCTTCATCACCCGTATTTTGAATCACACCCAACTGAGGCACAGTGGAAGAGTTGTTTAGTATGGCAGGTCTGATGCTGTAAAAAAGCTGACTTACTGGTAAGTAAGCTTCCTGATTTTCATCTAACCTCTTCATTAAATATTTTATAAAAACACTTTCATCGGGCACTTTAGTTAAAGTACCGCTAGTTAGTGCTTTCCTACTTGGAAGTTGATACAATTTAGAAGTAGCATAAGCACTTACACTTTCTGCGGAACGCATTTTAAAATTCCCACCAGAAAAGCAGGCATCCGTCACTAAAAGTGTGTGTTTCGAAAGAATTGCGGTGATATAGTCTCTTAAATTACTATTAACCTGAGTTCGATTAATAATCATCATAAATACATGCTGAATTTTCCATAGACGGCATGAAAAAGTCATGTTTTTTCATTATATTAAGTTGTTGATTACCAATAACATAACTACTAAAACATGACTCTTACAGACGT
>NZ_JAGXGF010000109.1 GCF_024636815.1 Marivirga sp. | reverse complement strand
ATAGGAAAAGCTTTTCCATATAATCCAATATACTGCGTTATCTTCCCTCGATATAGCCCGCTATATCTTCTCAAAGACGCCTTGTCTATTGAATTATATGAAAATCTGAATTTACAAATTAGAGTCGAACTCAGGTTATAAATAAAATAATTCCAATAATACTAAAGTAAATATTATCAAATAGTTAATTTAAAATTAATTGAAATGATTAATTCACTGATATACAATTGTATAGAAGTGTATCATGTAATATTGGTGTACCTATAAATAAGTATTTTTAACTTTTTTCGATGAAAAATATTGTGTTCATCGATATAATTATTAATTTAGTGCAATATGATAAACAAATAATAATAAAACAGTTTCAATAATTAAACTAAAACAATGACTATGAGAAAACAATTAATGCTTTTATCTGCATTGCTATTGCTTTCTTGTCCTATTTTTGCTCAGGATGAAAGTTCTGAGGAAGGTAGTTCAGGGGGAATGGCAGGGGCAGGAGATCTCCTCTTTGAGGTGACCGGAACTCCTTTTGAAGGGAGTAGCTTATTGAACTTTTCTGAGTTTAGGGCTCGCTATTTTATTACAGAAGATATGGCGGTTCGCTTAGGAATGGAAATGAACTTAAACAATAATCAGCAAACACCTGACGTGGTGATCAATGATAGTTACTATGGATTGATGCCAGGTTTTGAATATCATTTTGTTAATGATGGTTCATTCCGTTCATATGCTGCTGCTGATTTAATGTTCGGACAACGAATAGCAAGTCTTAAATCTAGCACTGGGCCAACTGTTATGGGGGCTACTACAGTGCCTAATAATCCAAACTCCTTTATAGGAGGTAGGGGCTTTACCCAATTTGGAGGTAGAATTTCTATAGGCGCAGAATATTTCTTTGGAGAGCGTTTTTATGTTGGGGGCGAAATAGGCTTTCAATATATCTATCGTAACGATAAAGAGGTATTTGTGGATGGTGAAAGTTTCCAGGATCCTACAACAAGTAGTTTTGGATTTTTGAATACCACAAATGCGATCAAGATTGGATTTAGATTTTTAACATTATAAACCTAAATAGATAAATACAATGGAAAATATTATACTACAAAAAACACGCTACCTCAAAGCACTAATGCTTACGATGCTCGTAGGCTTTTTTGCGTTTGGGGCTAGTGCGCAGACGTTTACCGACCCAGGGTCATTTAATTCTGGGCAGCCGGCATATGCAGGTGAAGAAGCTGAATTTACATATGATGCTAACAACGACTGGCCAGCCGGGACAACATTCATTTTATGGGATGATGTTGATTTTGATAACAGAATAGATGAGAATGAAACAGTATTTGGTACCTCGCAGGAAGCAGATGTTGTGGAGACTATCAATTTTAATTGGCCAGAAAGTGTAACGCAGTTACGTTTTGGAGGCTTTTCTGGTGATACTTTCTTGGCAGATACCGAAAACTTTTCAGTGCAAAGTGGAGAGGTAACAGCTGTTGGTACTAATGATAACAATTTTCTTTACTTTTTTGGTAAGGCTAGTTTAAGACAAGCAACAACTACTGCTTATGATTTGAATACTACGGCTCCTGTTCGTGTAGATGTAAATCTTTCTAGTTTTGGCTTGGATGTAGATAATCCTGTAGAGGTTTTATATTCAACGGATGGCTTTACTACAGCAGGAACAGTTTTACAGGATATAAATACTGACACCGAGTTCGATGCTACTGGTACTTATACTTTTGAACTACCCGCTGGTGCTAAAGCTGCTACAACTAGTTTGAGAGTTCGTCAAAAGGGAACAATAGATTATGGTACAGCTAAAACATGGAGATTAAACGGAATTAATTTAACCATTGGTGATGAATATACCTTAATTAATCCTCCAGGTTTAGGTTATAATGCTGGTCAAGTAATAAACACTCCATTCATTCAGATAAATGATGCCTTAGATGCCGGGGGTGTATCTGAAACTGTTTTTTACCCAGGTGATGAGGTTACTGTAGTAGCTGAACTTCAAAATGTTGATTTGACCAACAAAAGCTTTGTTGCTATTGCTACTAATACAATTACAGGAAATGAATATGTATTAGAAACACAAACTACCCCAGTTAAAGATAATGGAACCAAAGTAATTAATGTAAACGGTTTCATTCCATCAGAAATTGAGTATGATAATCCAACTAATTGGGAATTTAATTTAAGAGCTTATGAAGGTGCTGAACCACAATTTGGTATCAATACTTTTGTGGATTTTACAGCAATTTTACCAGATGGTTTTGAGCAATTTGGTGGTATACAAAATGGAGATGGTTTAGTATTTGATGAGGCAGCTGAAAGATCAGTAACAACTCCAGCTTTTGATATTACAAGTACTGACGGTATAGTAACTTTTAATATTGGTAGAAAAAATGATGTAATCAGTCCTGCCGGGACAGATATTATAGTAGAATATACTACTGATGGGACTACCTATACAGAATTAGTTAGTATACCATTAAATGATCTACCATTTCAAGGTGATGGATTAGCAGCAATAGATTTTGATGCTTGGCCAGCAGGTGTAGTTTCAACTTCTACACAGTTTAGATTCCGTCAGGAAGCTAATAATGGAGCGGATTTAGATGCGTGGGTTTTACAAGATTTAACTTTAATTAATGCATCTAATATTGTCCCTAATTCAACCATCAATGAAGGAGAATATTTTGTGGATATCTTCAGACCTGATATCACTTTAGATAATATTGACGTGGGTGGAGATGGTTTAGCTTTTCCGATGGAGGATTACACCTTTACTTATACTATTAACGAAGGAGCTTTTCCAGCAGGAACAGGTGCTACAGTTTATTTCGATAGAGATAATAATATAGATCCTTCAAATGATATCGTTGTAGGGTCTGTTGCTGATGTAACAACTGCAAGTATTGGTTTTACAGTGCCACCAATTGAAGCAGGTGATTATCGATTGTATATCGTAGCAAATGGAGAAAATTATTCTTCAGTACCTTTAGCAGTATATGACTTAGAATTATCCATTGATAATATAACTTATGAAAACCCAGTAACAATTGCTGGAGATGAAAATGGTAAGCCTGGTGAGGGTATTACTGTTGAATATTCATTGCTAGGAACCCAGGGTGCATCTGCAGAATTAATGCTTTCAGTGTATGATGATAATGTTGGTGAATATGTAATGATTGGAGCTTCTACAACAATTAATGGTACAATTACAGCTACTTTGCCAACTACCATTGATTATACAAACAATCCTTCATTGCAATTAACATTGGGTAACGGAGGTATCTACTCTGATAGCCCATTTGATGTTAGTGTATTTAATGCGGATATAGAAGGAGACCCCATTCCACAAGAGTTGTTTGAAAGTATTGTTGGTACATCAAATAATCTAACTAATCCAGATTCTTTTACAAGTCCTGGCGAGCGCTCCGCTACTTCTATTCCTTTTGACATGAGTTATGGAGGATATTTTGCAATTGAGGTAGATCATGATTTTGGTGCTTTTAATGGCACAGCTACAATTAGATTAGAATTTTCTAGTAATGGTACAGATTGGGAAGAGGTAGATGATATTACTCTGACAAATGGTGGTTTAGGGTTTGTTTCATATCAATTACCTAGCGAACAATGGACACCAACAGCTCAGTTTAGAGTAATTTATAATGAAAATGGTGAATTTGCTGAAAATGAAAATTCTATTCAGTTCAATATTATTCAAATTTTCACACCTGAATTCTTGGAGTCAACTGCAGTAACAGCACCATTTAATTTAAGTCGTCCAAGCCTTTCAGTAAATGCATTTAATGATAATGCTTTTGCCTTAGGAGAGGAAGTTACTGTGAATTATAATGCAGTTGGATTTGAAGCAGGTGTTGAATTTGCTGCTGTGGTTAAACAGAATAACGAATTCTACATTGCAGGAACAAGTGCTGATCAAGGAGCAGGTTCGATTACAGCTACTATGCCTGTAGTTTTGCCAATAGATCAAGATGCTCCAGGTGCACCTTATGTATTCGAGGTGGTTCCTTATATCCCAGCTGCTGCAGGTGATTCTTTAAGAATTGGACAAACCGTTAATGTTGAACAAGAGGAAGACTTCTTGATTATTGAAGGGGATCGTTTACCTAACGATTTTAATGATTTTGACATGGATAGAACAGGAGATCGTCTGATTTTAACTCGAGCTTTTGATCTTTCTAGCGCAGAATCAGCTGTTTTATACTTCGATTTCAATAATTTCGGATATGGTAATTTTGATGCTAACGCAAATAAAAACACCGTACCAAGATTAGAAGTTTCTACTGATGGAGGAGCTACTTTCCAAACCATCCCAGTGGAGGATTTAGCACCTGGTGAAATGGCGATGTATGATGAGGGCTTGTTATATGAGCAGGATTTCTATACAGTAGAGGTTCCCGCACAATATTTAACTGCGGCCACTCATTTCAGATGGTCTCAACCACTTAATCTTGGAGAAGATCAAAATCCTTGGTCTGTAGAAGATATTCAATTAGAAATCAATCAAGGTAATGATGTTCCTTCTTATGCGTATGAAAACATCAATAATCCTGTAAATCCAATTACTTTAAATGCACCTAATTTAAATAATTATTTATGGGTACAATCGGATTTACAAGATCCTGTATTTAATGGGGAAACATTTGATTACTCATGGAATGTAATAAGTGGTATAGACCCAGGTGTTTTAGATGCATTTCCTGCTGGAACGACATTTGATTTCTATTTGTATAATGCAAATGCAGGAGAATATGTATTGAATCCTGAAACAGCTAATCCATATGTGATTGCAAGTTCTAATGCTTTAGGTACTGCGCAGGCAGAGGTTCCTTTCTTTGTAACTAATGGAAATTACCAAGTAAGACTAGCTGCTTCTGTAGACAATGCAGGAGAGCCTTATTACTATATTGGTGGTGAAACAAACGGAACTCAAGTTGGAAACTTAGATGTTTTCTTAAGAGCCGTTGAATTAAGCATCAATGGAGATCCTAATGCAAATGTATATGCTGGTCAGGAAGTAAGCTTTTCTTTAGCTTTAGAAAATGATGAAACTAACACTGCACCTGTAGCAGATTTATTTGCTAATTTAATAATGGAAACGGATGCAGGAGATTTGATTTTAGCTACGCAACAAGGTTTAGGTGATATCACTGTAACATTGCCTACTCAATTTAATAGTGTTTTTAATGGAGTTGGTGATTTTAGAGTGCGTTTAACTGAAAATGCTCCTCAAGGTGAAGTAGGAACTTTTATTAACGAGTCTGAGCTTTCAAATTTAGAAGCGGATATTTCAAACTTTACTTCTGAATTATTCAGTGATTACATAGATGCTGAAATGAGTGGAAATGCTCAGGTAATTCAAACTAGAAAATTCTCTAAAGAAGAATTTAATAATATCTATGATATAGAATGGGATTTTCAGGTTACAGGCGTTGCCGGAACTACTAACATCAAATGGGAATATTCTACGGATAATGGACAATCATGGAATTATTTATCCGATGATAATTACTCAAATGGATTCTATGATGAAGTATATAGTAATGTATTAGGTACATTTGATGAAAATGAAATGGAGGCCAATGGATTCATTTTTAGATGGATACAGGAAAATCCTGAAGGTACTTTCTGGGTAGATGATTTAGATATGAATTTCGATGGTCAATCATTTGATGAATTCAATATGGAAGCATATCCTGCTAATTTCACAAAAGGAAATGCTGTATCGAATGATGTGGACTTCCCGAATAATTCAGGAAGAAGAACTATCGCTACAAAAACATTTACCAGTGCTGAATTGGAAAATGTAACGACTTTCGGATTTGATTTAACATTCAATCAATTGCCAAATCAATTGACAGCCAATCAGTATTTAGTATTTGAATTTTCTACTGACGGTGGTGCTTCTTATACAGAATTAGCTACATATCCTGAAATGGATGCTGAGGCTACATTGGCAGGTGAAAGATTCATTTATGATGTAACTACTGCTATGAAAGATAGTGGAGTGAAGTTCCGCTGGAGACAGGAGGAGAATAAGGGTAATATTACACTCGATAATATATCCTTCTTATTTGGTCAAGAATTGCCATTTGACTACATAGATGAATATCAGTTTGTAAACTTACAAGCTTTACTTATCACGTCAATACCTGATGAGGTTTGTCTTTCTGATGACATCACACTTTCTTATGAATTAAGAGGTGCTTTTGGTTCAGATGATGTGATTGATGTAATTTATGAAGATCAGTTTGGTACTAGTAATACCTTAGATACAGATTTTGTTTTGGATGCAGCTTCTGGAGATTTAACCTTTAGTTTACCTTCAGATGTTATTGAATCAGGAGCAAATAATAGAAGTTTTAAATTTACTTTGTTAGCTAATGTGCTTCAGTCAAATGGATTTTTTGCTTCATATGCCGGGCAGACTTCTGAAAACTCAACAGAGATTATAGCACCTGTTGCATTGGATGCAGATTTCTCTGTTTCATCTCAGAGATTATGTTCTCCTTCTGATGTAATGGTAACCATCAATGATGTTCAAGATTTCTTTATCTATCAAGTGATTAATGCTGTTTCAGGTGCCCCTATTGGAGATCCATTGGTTTTTGATCCTGAAATGGGTACCAATATGATCAACTTAGGAGCGATAACTGACGAAGTTCGTTTAGGATTAGAAATTACAGCACAATCTTCTACTGGTACAACTTGTAATACAATTACATCTACAGTAGAAAATGATTTAACAGTAATTCCTGAGTATGCTTTATTCAATAATAATGTTGCGGTTGCTGCTGGAACAGCAGTTGATGCTTGCGGAAATACAATTTCTCTTACTGCATCTTATTATAACTCAAATGGCTCACAGGTAAATACTGGAAATGTTGAATGGTTTAGAGACGACCTGAATACTCCTGTATCTACAAATACTACTTTGAGTACTTTTGATAGATCAGGTGATTATTTTGCCAGAGTAACAGATGGCACATGTGTTTATACTACAGAAGCAATCACTGTTAATGTAGCGGCTAGACCTGATCAGCCTGCAATCACAGTAGCGAGTGGAGACTTGGTTTCTTGTGATGAAAATAATGAGGTAGTACTTGAAGGACCTGAAGGTTTTGCTACTTATGTTTGGGACTTAGATGGTACAACTTTAAATGCAAATCAAAGAACCATTACAGTTTCTACCGCTGGTACTTATCAGTTACAAGTATCAAATGCATCAGAAGCTAATAACTGTAATTTGAGTAATAGCTCTGAGCCTGTGATTTTAAATACTGTTTCTGATGACGATGTATTTATTGATATTACTGGTTTTGGTCAAGCTCAGGCTGGACAAGTTTATGATATTTGTGATAACAATGGTACTACAATTAATGTAACAGGTGCTGTTGGTGCTAATGCAAATATTAGATGGTTCCAGGATGGTGCCGAGTATGCAGCAAATACCAACACTAATGGTTCAATTAATATTAATGTGTCTGGTGCTTATTATGCAGAAGTAACTGCTGGTCAGTGTACCTTCACAACTCCAGAGGTGACATTCAATGTATTGGAGGCACCACAGGATGCTCCTACTATTACAGCTACAGGTGATCTTACTTTCTGTGATGGTCAAGGTTCAGTTGTATTAGAAGGACCTGAAGGATTCGCTTATTATGAGTGGTATAGAAATGGTGGTGCTATCGGTAGTGGAGCTGTAACTAACAATAATACGTTAGAAGTTACGCAATCTGGTACCTATACATTAGAAGTTGGAAACGTATCTGGAGATGGTGCAGTACCTTGCTTAAGCCCTACTTCTAATACTATTACTGTTAATACTAGAACTTTGCCTGATGTTCCTCGAGCACTTGTTTTTGACAATTCTTGTGGAGATGGACCAGTTACTTTTGTGTTGGATGATGCATTCTTTAGTGGAGTATATAATCAAGTTCAATCTAATGTTAGTTATCAATTGATCAATGCAGCTACAGATGAGCCTTCAGGCTTAGCAATAACTGGTAATGGAAATGGTAATACTTTCTTAACCTCAGATGTGATTACTGAACAAACTACATTCTACATCGAGGCAACTTATGCTGATGGTAGTGGGTGTACAGTAAGTTATCCGGAAACACGTGCTTTCACTGCTACTCCTAATAATGTAACTTTAGAAGTAGAAGGTGCCCAGTTGATTGCTAGCTTTAATGGAAATGCAACAGTTAGATGGTACAGAGATGGCGTATTGTTAACAAATGAAACGTCTAATAGAATCACAATTTCTGATGCTGCTGAATATAGCGTAGAAGTGGAATATGCTTCAGGATGTGTAGTAACTGCCAGCTCTGCTGATATTGCAGCTAAGGTATTGGGCAATCAGGATGCGATGGCAATGAAAGTTGTTTCTTATCCTAACCCAACGCTATCTGATGTTACTTTAAATGTGAATAGCCAGTATATGGGTAAACATGAAGTAACAGTAACTTCCATGACAGGACAAGTGATGATGCAATCAAGCTTTGAGAAATCAAGCTTTGAAGCAGAGCACGCATTGGATATTGCCAACTTACAGGAAGGCATCTACAATGTTCAAATCCGTCATGACGGTTTAAGTCAAAATGTAAGAATCATTAAAAAATAAGAATCATGAAAAGATTATTAAATTATATGATGTTCATAGGGATAGCCACACTGGCTATCTCCTGTGCTGAACCAGTAGAGCCATCTTCAAGCCAGCGAGTAATTGGTACTTGGCAGGTTGAAGAGGTATACGTTCAAGGTCAGGTTGAAAATGGTGATCTCATTGAAAGGTTGGTTATTGAGCGCGATGGTAATTTCATCCTGGAAGATGGGAATGGCGTATTAACAGTAGGTACATGGTCTTCTGATGATTCATCACTGACTTTGAGTCCTGCGGAAGGAGAAGCTACAGTTTTAAATATTGTGACACTAACTTATACAAAAGGTCACTTTGTTCATAACTTAAGTAGTCCAATTTTAGGAGATGTAGAAATACGTTATCTAATGGAAAATCTAGGTGAAATAGATTACTAGAGTTCTTTTACTTAACACTATTTTAATTATTTTAGAACCTGACAGGCTTTGCTTGTCAGGTTTTTTTATTAAAAATTCTGAACAAGTTTTGATTCTTCATTTTAAATCAATAAGCTTGTCTTATCAATTTAAGAATGAAGTCTTTACAACTAACATATCATGCTCATACAAATGCAATTGCTCAATTGTATAATGGGATGATTATGACTTCTTTTACAATTACTACCACTACTATTACAACCCCATCTCGGGGTTAATATTATCATATCGCCATAAGGCATGTTTTGCCGAATTTCTAATCAATTGATGAAGTAGGTCAGACGACAGTCAGACTAAATCTGTGAGCCTCGGTCTGACGGTTGGAACCGTCTGACCGATAAATGGAACTACCAAATATCTAGATTAGCGATTAGACGGTTTTAACCGTCAAACCGCAGAGTACTTTGGAGAAGGATTAAGGATAAGGTCGTAATCTATCTAACAATCAGATTAGAACATTTTGTCAATTACATAGAGCGAAGCTTTATGTTGTTTATTGTCAACTTTAATAATATAAAATGAAAATATTAAAATTCGGAGGTACTTCCCTGGGAAGCCCTGAAAACATAAGGAAAGTAGAAGCCATAGTGGCTCAGAAATCCCAAAATCATCGATTAATAATGGTCGCATCTGCATTTGGTGGAGTAACCAATCAATTGCAGGAATGCAGTCGGATGGCAGAGAGAGGAAATCAAAACTATAAAATCAAATTGGATGAACTGATTAATCGACACCTCGAAGCTGTTCAAGATTTATTAGGAGCTAAGTCCCAAAGCGGTATAATGGCTAAAGTTAGATTGGTTTTAAATGAGGTGGAAGATATTCTTAAAGGCGTATTTTTAATTCAAGAGTTGTCCCCCAAAACTTTAGATAGAATTATTGGATCCGGTGAAATTTTATCCGCCCTCATAATCAATGAATTTTTTCTGCAGGAGGGACTGAATAGTCATCTGATAAATCCACAGGAATTTATCATTACTGATAGTGAATTCGGTAAGGCCAATGTAGATATGACATTATCGGAAGAGAAAATAAAAGCCTACTACCAAAATCAGAAAGCTGAGGTCTTAGTTTGTCCCGGTTTTGTAAGTAAAGATTTATACGGCAATAATACTACTTTGGGAAGAGGAGGTTCAGATTATACGGCTGCCTTGATTGCAGCTGCTCTAGATGCGCCTGAATTAGAAATCTGGACGGATGTAAGTGGGATGATGACAGCCAATCCAAAATATGTGAAGCAGGCTTTTGCTATTCCTCAAATTGATTATGAGGAAGCCATGGAGTTGACTCATTTTGGTGCTAAAGTATTGTATCCACCATCGGTGCATCCGGTTTATAAAAAAGGCATCCCGATTTATATTAAAAATACCTTTGAGCCCGAAGCGGAAGGGACAAAAATTCATTACTTCCCAGAGCCCGAATCTCGATCAATAAAAGGGATATCCTGCATTGAGAATATTGCAATTTTTAATTTATCAGGAAGCAGTATGGTAGGAATCCCATATTTCTCTCATCGATTATTTGAGGCTTTAGCACAAGCTAAAGTAAGTGTGATTCTCATTACTCAGGCTTCTTCAGAGCATAGCATTTGTGTGGCGATTGATTTGGAAGATGTGGAAAAAGCAAAATTGGCTATTCAAAATGCCTTTTCTTTAGAATTTAAAGAAGAAATGCTTAATCCGCTTTATGTGGAAACTGATTTAGCTATTGTGGCTTTGGTTAGTTCGCAAATGAAAAATCAAATTGGCTTGAGTGGCAAAATGTTTAGCGTTTTGGGGCAAAACGGAATTAATATTAAAGCCATAGCACAAGGTTCATCTGAGAAAAATATTTCTGCTGTAATTGATAAAAAGCAAATCAAAAAAGCACTGAACACTTTGCATGAGAGCTTCTTTTTGTCTGATCTGAAAAGGATTAATTTATTTATTGTAGGTACCGGGAATGTAGGCAAAACCTTGATCGATCAATTAAATCAGCAATCAGAGTACCTGAAAGAGCATAATCAAATTGATTTAAGAATAAGCGGAATTGCCAATTCACGAAAAATGCTTTTTGATTTGAATGGAATTCCTTTTGATAATGCAGTGGATACATTAATGGAAAAGGGCCAAAAAATGGATTTAGAACATTTCTTGGACGAGATGAAAGATTTAAACTTAAGAAATAGCATTTTTATAGATAATACTGCCCATGAGGTAGTAGCTAATACTTATGCGGGTGTTTTGGAAAGCAGTATTTCAGTAGTTACCCCCAATAAAATTGCCTGTACCGGGAAATATGAAGATTATAAAAAACTCAAAAATTTAGCTCTTAGATATAGAAGTCATTTTAGATTTGAAACTAATGTAGGGGCAGGCTTGCCCGTGATCAATACCTTGGATGATTTGATTAAAAGTGGAGATGAAATATTGGGTATACAGGCGGTATTGTCCGGCAGCTTGAATTTCATTTTCAATAATTATACTGGGGAAGGTGATTCCTTTGCGGATGTGGTAAAACAAGCGCAAGTAGAAGGTTTTACCGAACCTGATCCAAGAATAGATTTGAGTGGAGTGGATGTGAAAAGAAAAATTTTGATCTTGCTTAGGGAAAGCGGATTTAAAATGGAACTGATTGACATTGAAACCATTCCTTTCATTCCTGAGAAATGTATGGAATCAGAAAACGTAGAAAAATTCTTTAAATCTATAGCTCAGGAAGAAGCACATTTTAAAAAGCTGGTGGAGGAAGCCAATGCAGAAGGTAAAAAGCTGAAATATGTAGCTACTTTCGAAAATGGAAAAGCGAATACAGGATTAGAGAAAGTGGCACAGGATAGTCCTTTGTACAATCTAGAAGGCAAGGATAATATAGTGTTATTCAATACTAAAAGATATCCTGAACAGCCATTAGTGATTAAAGGTGCTGGGGCAGGTGCAGCCGTAACAGCCTCCGGTATTTTTGGAGATATAATCCGAATAGCAAATGCTCTGTAGACCTATTGACAGGGGGGAATAGACAAAATGGGAACGAGGTCTGACGCATTGAGCGTCTGACCGATAATTGGAATACCTGAGTAGGTCAGACGATAGTCAGGCCGGAAATAGATCAAAAGATAAAGTAAAATGAAAAAGATAAAAGTATTTGCCCCTGCCACAATTGCCAATGTCGGCCCTGGATATGATATCCTTGGACTAGCATTGGAAGGCGTAGGCGAACATTTAGAAATGAAATTACTGGATTCCGATGAAATTTTAATTCATCCCATTCAGGATTATCCAGATTTACCATTAAGCGCAGATGAAAATATTGCAGGCATTGTGGCTAAAGCTATGCTCCATAAATTAGGATTAAAACAGGGCTTGAGTATAAAAATCAAAAAAGAAGTAAAACCAGGAAGCGGACTGGGCTCTAGTGGCTGCACAGCTGCGGCTACTGCTTTTGCGCTTAATGAATTATTGAATCAAACTTTTTCAGCACTTGAATTAGTTGAATTTGCCATGTTGGGTGAAAAAGCTACTTCAGGAAAAGCCCATGCTGATAATGTGGCAGCTTCATTAATGGGAGGGTTTTGTATTATAAAGAGTTATCATCCATTGGAAATATTGAATATCCCTTTTCCGAAAGATTTGCGAATAGTGGTGGCACATCCTCAAATTGAGGTGAAAACAGCCGATTCTAAGAAGATTTTGAAGAAGGAGATGATGTTGCCGGATGTTATCACTCAGATGGGAAATATTGCCGCGCTTATAAGCGGGCTTACAACCTCTAATTACGATTGGATTAGATCTGGAATGAATGATTTAATAGCCGAGCCCATTCGCTCATATCTCATTCCTGGATTTGCTCAGGCTAAATCTTTAGCAATGGAAAATGGAGCATTGGGTTGCAGTATTTCAGGTTCTGGACCGTCTATTTTTGCTTTTTGTGAAAATGAGAATCAAGCTAAAGATCTGGGCAATCAATGGAAGCAATTTTATGCTGATTTGGAAATTGATTCTAAGATTTATTTATCTAAAATTAATCCAAGAGGTACTTATAAAATGGAGGAGTCATGAAATATTATAGTACAAAAAATAAAAACTTGAGAAAAAGCTTTAGAGAAGCAGTGATTGAAGGATTGCCTGCCGATAATGGCCTGTTTATGCCGGAGAGAATTCCTCAATTACCTAAAGATTATTTTGATAATATTCAAGGTAAAAATATTCAGGAAATTGCTTTTGGTGTTTTAAAACCATTTGTTGGGGAGGATTTGAATGATGAACAATTAAAATACATCATTCAAAAGACTTTTTCCTTTGATTTCCCGCTTCAAAAGATTAATGACAATAAATTTGCCATGGAGTTATTCCACGGTCCGAGTTATGCTTTTAAGGATGTAGGCGCTACATTTTTAGCTTTATGTCTGGAGGAGTTTTTTAAAGAGGAGAAAGAAAAATGTACGATTTTGGTAGCCACATCCGGAGATACAGGTGGGGCTGTAGCTGCTGCTTTTTCAAAAGTGGAAAATATTGAAGTCGTAATTCTATATCCCTCTGGAAAAGTAAGTGAGCTACAGGAAAAGCAACTGACCACTTTCGATCAAAATGTAAAAGCATTGGAAATTGAGGGTAATTTTGATGATTGTCAGCAATTGGTGAAAGAAGCATTTCTGGATAGTGATTTAAGAGATAAACTCAATATCAGTTCCGCAAATTCTATTAATGTTGCCCGATTTTTGCCTCAGATGGTCTATTATTTTGCCCCATTTATAAAGTTTGGAAATGCACCCTTAACTATTGCAGTCCCCAGTGGAAATTATGGCAATCTTACTGCTGGATTAATAGCGCAGAAAATGGGATTACCCGTTAAACAGTTTGTGGCAGGAGCCAACCGTAATGATGTGGTACCTCGTTTTCTGAATACAGGAAATTATGAACCCAAGGCTACCATCCAAACCATTTCCAATGCCATGGATGTAGGAAACCCCAGCAACTTCCAGCGGATGATTGATTTGTTCTCAGAAGAAGAAATTAGAGAAAAGATAAAAGGTTTTGCCTTTTCGGATGAAGCGACTTTAGAGATTATGAAAAAAGTTTTTACTGAAAATGACTATTTATTAGACCCTCATGGAGCAGTAGGCTATTTGGCTTTAGCCGAATTTATGAAAACCCCAGAAGGTAAAGGCATTGTACTGGAAACAGCTCATCCGTGCAAGTTTATGGATGTCGTTAAAAAAGTAACCAATAAAGATATTTTACCCGAATCAGCTGAAGCTTTGATGCAAAAAGAAATGAAAAGTGTGAAGATGAAAGTGGATTATGAGGGGTTTAAGGAGTTTTTGTTGGGGTGAATGATTAATTGATATAGAGTAATTTAAATTATGATTCAGACTTTCACCTGTTTGAAAATATACAATCCGTTTTATGAAAATGTTTTTTTAGTATTGATCCAAGCTCTTGTTAGTATTTTGAGTCTTTTTTCTTCTCGTTTTTAATTTCCTGATCAATGCAAAAATGAAGACTGATAATACATGAAGGTATAAAATAGAGACGATTAAAACCCCTCTTCTCAATCCATATCCGTCATGACCTAAATATTCTAATTGAGAATTTGTAAAGTAAAATAAATAGGATAGAATGAAAAGAGCATTTATAGCAAAGAAAATCCAAAAATTTTTCCAAGAGTAAAACCATTTTAGACTAAAACCCCAGAGAATTAAGATTGGTAAAGTGATTAGTAGTATTATGTCCATTTAAATTGAGAACTGTAAGGAATAATAATGTTTCAAGTTAGTCAAATTTTATAATTCTTGGGACTGACTTTTATGTGTCTAACATAATCCCCACCCATTACAGTTAGGAATCCATTTAAATTCATAATCTCTTTCTGATAGAATAAACTAATGATGTGAAAATTAATTCAACTCATGATTTAGTGAAATATCATTCTCAAATAAGGAATGAAATATTTATTTTATTGCCATGTTTGCCTACTAAACTCATAAAAATATTCTTAAACGATAGTTTTGATTCCTTTTTCTTTAATGTAAGTATTTAAATTGAATTTAATATATTAGCTAAAAGTCAGAGAAATATGAACAGACTAATTTTTACTTCAGTTTTAGCAATTTGGGCTAATATCCTTTTTGGTCAGAATGATATTGCGTTTCCAACCATTTCGACTCCTTCTGAAAATGATATACCAGTTGAGTTAAAAAGACTGCATATCGATGTGTTTGTGACCGGTAATTTTGCTACTACTACATTCGAAATGCTATTTTACAATGATAATGAACGGGTAATGGAAGGGGAATTAAATTTCCCTCTAGATAATGGGGTAACTGTATCTCGTTTTGCGCTTGATGTTAATGGTGAGATGCGTGAAGGAGTAGTGGTAGAAAAAGAAAAAGCAACCCAGGCATTTGAGGCTGTAAGCCGAAGAAGAATTGATCCGGGATTGGTTGAAGTTTCCAAAGGGAATAATTTTAAAGCTCGTATTTATCCAATACCAGCAAAAGGCTATAAAAAGGCGATTTTGAGCTTTGAGCAGGAATTAACTTCAGCGGATAACAATAATTACATTTATCAATTATCGCTTAATCTTAAAAGTATTTTAGAGAAATTCTCTGTAAAAGTAGAGGTAGTTATGAACAAGCCTACAAAAATAGAAGGTGATCATCCAAACATTAACCTCAATTTTGAGAAAGTACGAAATTCCTTCATAAGTGAATATGAGGATGATAATATAGAACTGGAAAATTCTTTAGCTTTTTTAATTCCCAAGCCACAAGAAGTTAAAGAAGTAATAACCTATAAAGGAAAGGTGACATCGGATAACTATTTTCATATTAATCTAAATATTAATGAAGCTGAGCGTAAAAAAGAAAAGCCATCGGATATTACAATTGTCTGGGATGAATCATCTTCAGGAAAAAACAGGAATATAGAAAAAGAATTGTCGATCATTGAAAATTATTTGGTGTGGATGCAAGAAGGGGAGATAGAATTAAAAACATTTTCTAATACGCTTCATTTAGATAGGAAATTTGATTTAAAAAATGGCAAGTGTCCCGAACTAATGGAAGCACTTAAATCGATACAATATGATGGTGCTACCAATTTGTATTCAGTTGATTTGCAAAACATTAAATCTGATGAAATAATTCTTTTTTCAGATGGCTTATCCAATTTTGGAGAGCAAAATAAGCTTAGATTTAATTCTCCGGTCATTTGCATAAATAGTTCGAATTTAGCTGATCACAATACATTAGAAAGTTTTGCTCTGACTTCAGATGGAGTTTATTTAAATGCCTTTAAGCTAACAAATGATGAAATTGTTAGAAGTATGCAGTCTCGTCAGAAGCATTTTATAAAATCGGATTTTGATCAGGAGAATATCAAAAGTTTTATCGCTAGGAGAAATGCAACAGGGAATTTTAGCTTCACAGGGAAAGCCGATGGTGCGAAGAATGAATTAGTTCTATATTTTGGATATGGTGATGAAGTAACAGACACGCATTCTATAGTAATCGATAATACAAATCGAATTGAAAATAATGTTGGGGAAAGAATCTGGGCTCAGTCCAAATTGAAATCTTTAAAGCTCAAAGGAGATGGTCAAGAGATACTTAAGCATGGTAAAAAGTTTAATTTGGTTACTGAAGGAACTTCTTTGATAGTGTTAGATGAAGTGGAAGATTATGTGAATTATGAAATCACACCACCAGAATCTCTTAGAAAAAGGTATTATGAATTGATTTCTCAAAGAAATAAGGACAATTCTCAATATAAGCAAGAACGGTTGAAGCAGTTATGTGAAAACTTTGAAGCAGATATTAATTGGTGGGACACGGTGGAAAAACAAAAGGCTGCTAAGAAGTCCAAGCAAAGCGAGGAAATTTTAATGGACTTTGCGGTTTCAGAAGTTGCAGATGAAGAAGAAATGGTGCTTGAAGAAATGGTTTTTTCCATGACAGAACAAACTTCTGATTATGATAATGAAGATGATGCAAATAGTAATAGCTCCAATAAAAAGGCTTCTATAAAGCTTAATAAATGGGAAAATGATGCTTCCTATATGAGTGATTTAAAAGCAACAGACCCACAAGACCTATACGATCAATATTTGAGTTTAAAGCCAACTTATGCTGAAATTCCTTCTTTCTATTTTGATGTGGCAACCTATATGTTTCAAAAATCCCAAAGGGAAAAAGGATTAAGAGTTATATCGAATTTGGCTGAATTAGAGCTTGAAAACACGGAATTATTAAGAACCCTCGGACGAAAATTATCGGAATATCAATTTTATAAAGAGGCGATAGTAATTTTCAAGGAAATTGAGAGTATTCGCTCTTTTGAACCACACTCATACATTGATTTAGGTTTAACCTATGCTGAAATGGGGAAATATCAGCAAGCTTTAGATCATTTATATACCGTGATTGATAAAGTATGGGATAGGGATATTATTTCTCGCTTTCCAGGGATTGAATTAATTGTCCTTCATGATATGAATAAGATTATTCATAATCATGGTAAAGAGCTTGATATTTCAGGGGTGGATGAGTGTTTTATCTATCACATGCCTTTAGATATCCGAATAGTGATAGATTGGGATGCTAACGAAACAGATATTGACCTGTGGGTAACAGATCCCAATGGAGAAAAATGTAGTTATCAAAACAAGAATACTCAGTTAGGAGGAAGGATGTCCAATGATATTACGGCAGGATATGGCCCTGAGGAGTTTAGGTTGAAAAAGGCAATTGAGGGAAATTATAATATTGAGGTTAACTTTTATGGGTCAAATAAGCAGACTGTATTGGATAATGTTTCCGTAAGGGCTATTGTTTACACTCGTTTTGGCTTTGACAATGAACAAAAAGAAATATTAACACTTCAATTAGAGCCGAGTAAAGAAGGGGAATTTACAGTAGGTGAATTGGCTTTTGAAAAATGATTATGCTTAATATATTGTCTCCGAATTATCAATTAAAGCCTCAACTCTTTTCCTGTTCTTCCAATTCTTGATTTGAAGCTCTCTATGACAGGCTTCTGTTTTAATAGGGTAATCTTCTTTGTAGACTAATTCCCAGTCATCTGATTTCCCGGTAAATCCTTTGTGGTTGGAGTTGTGTTTTCTGATTCTTTCGTCAAGGTTATCACAAGTATGACCGTAATAATATCGATTGAGTTTTTCGGAGAAGAGTATGTAAAAATTGCACATATTGGTTGAGTTTATAAATGCAAAAAGCCTTTTGAAATTAATCAAAAGGCTTTAATTTGGTGGGGATAGTAGGATTCGAACCTACGACCCCCTGCTTGTAAGGCGTAAATAATCCTTATTCTTTATTTTGTGTTATTATTCAAATGTACTGATTATTAATTAGTTATGAAATTTTAGCTTTGTTTTTGTTATCGTTTATTTATTAATATTACGT
>NZ_JAGXGF010000108.1 GCF_024636815.1 Marivirga sp. | reverse complement strand
TTTCCTATCCCACCTCTAAACAGCGATTTTCTTCCTAAAAATTCCTTACAATAGCCCGCTATTGCTTCAGAATTTTTAGTTGAAACTCACTATTTACAGGCGTTCTGAATCCTAAATTAGAATCGAACTCAGGTTATTAGGAATTGAGAGTAGTTAATCAAGAAGAGGATTAGAGAAATTTTCTTGATTCCTAAATCTTCACTTTTAATTTTACACCAAAGCCTTCGGAAGAAATTCCGGAGGCTTTTTTGTTGTGACAAATCGATACTTCATTTAATTGCTTATAAAAATATTCCAATATCAAAAATAAATTTACCAACACATTTCCCTACCGTTAGCGCTAAACCAAAATAGCATTTTAATAAGATCGTATTATTTTCATTATACAGGCTATTTCTTACACAGCTTACAAAAAGAGTTAAACTGTATGATTTATGATGTGTAGACAAACCCAGCTTGATGTAGTATTGATGTAGTTGAAATATTGAAAATTGAATTTATTACAGATAAGTTGATGATTCAATTTTTTTTTAACTAAAACTATAACTATGGAACGTTTATTACAATCACTCACTTTATGTTGCTGCATTATAATATGCAGCTTTCAATTACAAGCGCAAAACCCCACCCTGGTATGGTCGGATGAGTTTGATGGAAGCTCACTTGACCTCACTAAATGGGAACCCCAAATTGGCGATGGCTGCGCAGAAGGCATTTGCGGTTGGGGAAATAATGAATTACAGTATTACCAGGCAGAAAATGCTGAAGTCAATAATGGCATGTTAAGTATTATTGCCAAAAAAGAAAGAGTGAAATCTAAAGCTTATACATCCGCAAGAATTAGAACAAAAAATCTTGCTGACTTTAGCTATGGAAGATTTGAAGCAAGGATGAAACTTCCTGCCGGTGCCGGATTATGGCCTGCATTTTGGATGCTATCAACAGACGAACCCAATGGTGGCTGGCCTATGGATGGCGAAATAGATATAATGGAATTCACCTCTTCAAAGCCTGACCACGTTTACGGCACTATCCATTACGGTGACCCTTATCCAGATAATCAATTTCAAGGAAATAATTTCTATTTGTATGATGGTAGCTTATTTACGGATGATTTCCATGAATTTGCTATTGAATGGGAACCAGGTGAAATCAGATGGTATGTAGATGACATTCTTTATTCAGTAAAAACTGCAGAAGATGTTGCACCTTATAGTTGGCCTTTTGACAATAACAGGTTTCATTTCCTTCTTAACACAGCAGTTGGCGGTACTTTAGGTGGTGAAGTGGATGATAGTATTTTCCCTTCTGCTATGATGGTAGATTACGTTCGCGTATATGACGGAAACAAGCCCAGTATCCGGGGAGAGAGAGTAGTGGCCAATCAAGCAACAAATGCTGTTTATAATGTAGATAAATTGTCTGCCGGATCAAATGTTCAATGGGCAGTTCCTGCTGATGCTACTATTGTTTCTGGTCAAGGGACGAGTGAATTAACAGTCAATTTTGGTAGCACAAGTGGTAATGTAAGTGCGACTTTTGATGTAGGGAATGGAAATGAGTCTATTTCAATTGATGTAGTAGTAGAGCCATCCTACAGCAAGGATTTTTAATTTGAAAATTTTGATGAAGTAGGATCTGCTACTTTCTTCTCAAGTGATGGTACGCTTACAGAAGTCCAAAACCCAGCTCCTAATACCGTAAATGGTAGTGCTCTAAGCGGTCAATATGTTAGAGATTCTCAAACGCAATATGATGTATTATTTTATGAAACTTCAGCCATTAGCAATGCTGATCAATATGCTGGAGTATCATCAGCTAAAAAATTCTATATGGATGTTTATACTAATGCGCCTATAGGAACTGAAATCATATTACAGTTGGAAACCTCTCTTGCTACGGCCACCAATTATCCGGAAGGGCGACACAGCAGATATGTGGGAACAATAACTGAAAATTCTAATTGGCAAAGAATTGCTTTTTCTTTATTAGACCGTCCTGATGGTGGAGCAAGTCCAACCATAGCAAAAATGGCGATTCTATTTAACTCTAATACTTTTACAGGCGACACATATTATTTTGATAATCTGGATAGCTATTTAGCAGATACAGGCGGTGTGGAACCGGTTAATGAGGCTCCAAGTGTGAGCATTACGAATCCTGCTAATGGATCAAGTTTCACAACAGGAAGTGAGATATCAATAGAGGCCGGTGCTGCTGACAGTGATGGCACCATTGCTCAGGTTGAATTTTTTGTTAATGGTGGATCAATTGGAATAGATACAGCTGAGCCTTATGCTGCAAACTGGAGCGTAGCAGAAGGAACACAAACCATTACAGCATCTGCAACTGATAATGAAGGTGCAATTAGCACTTCAGTAGAAATATCCATTAGTGGGACTTCAGGTAGTGGTACAGCTACTACAATTTATGTAAGTGATCTAATTACCGGAACTGGAAATGCAGGCGGTGGAAGTAAGTACGGAACTGCAACTGTTACTATTTCAGACAACTTAGGTAATCCCGTTTCAGGTGCTCTTGTATCGGGAACTTTTTCAGGTACATTTAATGAATCTGTAAGCAGTACTACCGGTTCTGATGGAACAGTTTTGTTTCAAACATCAACAACAGCCAGAGGCGGAGTTACTGTTAACTTTTGTGTTAATAATGTCGAAGGCAATTTAACTTACGACCCAAGCTTAAACTCAGGCTCTTTTGATTGCGCAAGTGGTCAAAGAACAACTGATGTTATTCTATCAAATAATGAAGAACAATCAAACGAGTTATCAATGGTAATCTACCCTAACCCTGCAAAGGATCAATTGTGGATTAATGCAAATGGATTTAGTGGTGATGCAGAAATTAGCATATTAGATATTAATGGAAGAGTTTTAATTGAAACCAGAGATATTACAAATCCTATTGATGTTTCCAATTTAGATAAAGGTCTATACTTTATTCAGATAAATGATCAACAGCATAAGCTTAGACAAAAATTCTTAAAATAGTAATTATTTAAAGCAATAGAAAAGGCGAATTCTTTTAGGGTTCGTCTTTTCTTATCTAAAATATTTTAATTTATCTATTATCATTAAAAAAAGTGTAGCTTTACTATAATAATTAAAATAGATTCGATTAGGATGTATATAATGCTTCTTATTTAATCACTTAAGCATGAAAACCTATGACTAATCTAATCAAAAACTTCCTCGGATTATCTACCATTTTTCTTTTATTTTCCGGATGTAGTAATGAGTTTGAAAAAATCAATCCTGAACTTACTTGGGAAACTCCTAATGATATTGGGGTGGGCGTTCCTTTAAGCGAAAACCAACTTAATGCTACTGCTGATGTAGATGGAACTTATATATATACACCAGATTTTGGAACTGTCCTTGAAGAAGGTAATAACCAGGAATTAAATGTTGCATTTACTCCTAAATACCCATCGGCATTTAATAATGCCAATCTCACGGTTTCCATTAATGTAGTGAATAAGGGCACATCTGATGCAGTATTTAATGAATCATTATCTTACGAAACGATGGTTGATATTGATGGTAATGCATACAAAACAATTACCATAGGCAATCAAACCTGGATGGCTGAAAACCTGCGAACTACCCATTACCGAAATGGGGATCCTATTACCAATATCACTAGCAATTCCCAATGGGTAAACCTAGGGACTGAAGCTTATTCAAGCTATAATAATTCAGAAGAATTAAATGACTTAGCAACTTATGGGCTTTTATATAATTGGTTTGCAGTTTCTGATCTTCGAAATTTGGCGCCAGAAGGTTGGCGAGTAGCCACCCAAGCTGATTGGGATGCTTTAATCTCCGAACTAGGTGGAGTTAATGTAGCGGGTGCCAAATTAAAAGAAGCTGGTAACACCCATTGGAATCCATCAACCTCCGGAAATAATAGCAGCGGATTTACCGCCTTGCCTTCCGGAAGAAGACAATATACCGATGGCACTTTTATAAATATGGGGTTTAATGGCTTTTGGTGGGCCAATACTGCCAATGGAGCAGACTTTTCTTTTTATTACCAACTTAATTTTGATTCAAATACCATCATTGCTGCCAATTTTTTAAGAAGTGCTGGTTACTCAGTGCGATGCGTGAAAGAGGAATAAAAAAGGTTATTCTAGAATAGACTGGAAATGAAATGGTTCTTCCTATAAGTAATCCAAATCTTTTTTGGTCATTTCACTTTCAGTATCTCCCGTATTTAAAGTTGAAGCAGGTTCAAAAAGCATCACCCAAACTTCCTCCTCAGCCACGGGTTTATGCTCCACTCCTTTCGGTACTATTAAAAATTCGTTCTCATTCACGACTACTGTTCTGTCGCGATACTCCATTTTAAAACTGCCTTTTACCACAAAGAAAAGCTCGTCTTCTTTTTCATGTTTGTGCCAAACAAACTCACCCTTAAGCTTGGCTAGTTTTACGTGTTGCCCATTCAGTTCACCCACAATTTTGGGTGACCAATGCTCTGAAAACAATGAGAATTTCTGATTAAGATTTACTTTTTCCATTTACTTTAAATTTTATTTCAAAGTTTAAATATGTGAATTTTTGTATTGGCATATGGAATAGAACTGAGTTTTTATATTTCCTTCATTACTAAAAACACCGTATAAGAAAGATAAAATGCTAAGAGAAGACCGGCTTCCCAGCGATCCAACTTTTTTCTTTTTCCAGTAACCATTGCTATCAACAAAAACACTGTTCCTCCAATCAAAATATATAAGTCTAAATTAAATTTAGGGTTATATTCAATCGGTTTAATGATGCTGCTTATTGATAAAATCAATAGGATATTAAAAATATTTGACCCCACGACATTTCCTATGGCTATATCACTGTTCTTTTTTGTAGCTGCAACAATTGAAGTCACTAATTCCGGCAATGAGGTTCCAGCCGCAACAATAGTTAGACCTATTATTTTTTCACTGACGCCTAAACTATTTGCAACATTTACCGCATTAGTAACCACTAGCTGTCCTCCAATTATCAATCCTGATAATCCAATTGCAATTAGTCCCCAAATTTTAGGTGTTGATTTTGGTACAATATCTGATTGAATATTCGGATCACTCTTCATTTGTGTGAATACATAATACAGAAATAGAAGGAACAATAATAGCATAATGATACCTTCCACTCTGCTTAAACTGCTGGGCTCAGAAAAGCTAAAATCATTTATCAGAAACAACATTAAAACAGCTACAAAAAAGGAAATCGGGATTTCTTTCCATGCCGTGGAAGATTGAACCTTAATGGGTAATATTAAACCGGCTATACCCAATATGATAAACAAATTGAAATTATTACTTCCTACAATATTTCCAAGCACTATATCAGAATAGCCATTAACCGACCCAACAATATTGACTACCAACTCGGGAGCTGAAGTTCCAAAAGCAACTATAGTTAAGCCAATGGCTAAATCCGATACATTATATTTTTTCGCTAAAGACGATGCTCCATCCACAAGCCAATTTGCCCCAAAAACCAAGCAGGCAAATCCTACCAAAACCAACAAAGTTTGAATTACCATATTGTCAAAAATTTAAGCTAAATGTAAGGGGTTCAGTATAATTACTAAAAGGCACATGTTTAGTTATAATGAGAACTAGCATATATTTAAACCTTCAAAGCAATATAGTATAAAATATTTTCCTGCCCCGTTCAAGATAATTTAATAAACTGCTATTTTTTTTTAGAAAACCATCATTGAAGCATTTCTTTAAAAAAGAAATGAAACAGATGTAATTTATTACTAAAATTTCAGAAAGTACTAGTGCTTTTTTCAATCTAATTCAGCATAAATTCAATATATTGTTTATTAGCTTAAGCAATTTTTCTAACCTATTTTATTTGAATTGAAGAAAATATTTTTTGTCTAACACTATCAGAAGGAGCTTCATTTTCAATGAATTGAATAGAATAAATTTTTCTATCGATCACGAAAAAATAAATTTGTATTATATTTTCTTTATTGCCTTTTAAAAGCACACTCCTAACTTTTCCAGAATCAATTTGGAGCTCACTAGTATTCTCAGTTTTGTTAATTTTCCCACTAAACTCCATTCCCTTTATATATCCATTACTATAGTATTTTAAGAAATCTATCTTACCGTCATTATATTCAATGCTATCCGGTAAAGTAAAACGCTCTATAGATAGATTTCCAGAAGCAGTTATTGCAGAAATCTCTATGTTTTCACCAGAAGTTACTCTATTCGTCTCTCCTGGTTTAGAAATGCTTACCTTCTCATCTATGTTTATTTTTTTCCAGGTCTGCGAAAATGCTGGATGGATAGTAATTGCTAAAAGTAAAAATAGAATAGTTTTCATATTATTTTATGGTTGTATTTTTTGCTCTTTCCCTTCTCCTAAGAACCCTATCGTATCTTCATCTATAAACCTTACTTTAAATTGTTTCTAGCTCGATAATCTATGTAGAGCAAAGCGTTCTTTTGCTATCTTTTTTCTGTCAAGAGAAATCAAAACTTGGATAACCTCCTTATTTCACTTACCCATACGTTATCTGGTGAGGCAAATATTGGACATATTTATTTTTATTTAACTTAGTTAGCCTTCCTATTAGATTGCCATTTTCTTTCTTGATTTCTATTTTCATCCCGTCAAACGTTCCATGTGCTGGCAAAGGTATTTATTTATCTCTATTCCAATCTACCCTAATAATTTTTGGAAAATATATGTCCTCATTATTCATTAACCTCCCAAAATTCCCATTGTTAATATTATAAGTTACAAAAAGTCCATCAGACTTAAATTCAGGGTGTGCATTTGCGGTGTAAACAAATTCATTGTCATCTTTTAAAGTTGAGGTATAGAATATTATTGGTTCAGACCATGGCCCATAAAGGTGGTCGGCAAGTCTGTATCCTATTGAAGCTTGTCCAAACCCATAAGTCTGTATCTGAATAAATTTTTTAAGTTCTTGATCATAGTGCACAGAAAATTCAGTTTGACTAATAAATAAAGAAGACGATTTGGGTTCCTCATAAACATTATCTGACCACGTATTATTTGTATACCATTCGATATTTGACAGGTCTCCGTTTATTAATAAATCGAAGTAAATAGGTCTCATGTGTCGAAGGCTCTTTTACTCCAAAAGCATAGACGTAGTTTTCATCTTGTAAGACTGCTGAAGAACCAACTATAACCCCAAAAGTATCTGACCCTTTAATATACCTCGTATTCCAATCAAGAGGATTTTCGAATGGATTATCTATTAAGGCTACATACCATCCTATTGCTTCAAATCCAATACCTGTTTTTATGCTCTTTTCCTCAAATAAGAATATGATAAGCTTATCATTTACTAGAATTCCATGTCCAGTCCAGAACCATGTCTTAGCCCGTAGCTCAAAGAATGATTTAGGTTTTCTTTGTTTTCCTCTATAGTAAAAAGAAATTTTTCCTTTATCCAAAGAATAGCCTTCTTGAATAGCAATACTATTGTTGATCATTTTTGAATTACTTCTTTTGCCTGTACCTTGAGGATCAATAAACGTATCACTAAAAAGCCATAAGATTTTCCCATTCTCTAAATCAATCGAAGCTGCACCGTCCGCGCCTCTCCAATAGTTATCTTTTCTAAAAATAGAATTGTCTATCTCCTCTACAGCTGTTATCTCTGCCTGAGCTATTAAAAACCCAGGCATTGTAAAAAGTATAATTAGTGCAAATAGTATCTCTTTCATGTTTTTAATGGTGGCCAACGCCTGTATAAAACCCGTTTGTTATACTAGGCTATGAAATACTGAAATTAGTAATTTATGCTTTCTCCGCAAACTGATACACTTCTTTAATTGCAAAAGCTTAGAATAATTAGACTCCAGAGTTTGCCAAATCATTATCCTTGGATGCCAGCTATGAAAAGCAAGCATAAATTACGGGCGATTTAGCAGATATTTGTCTACAGGGTGGTGAGCAAATGGGTTTTATGCTATGTAGCAACATTCTTTACTTTACTTTACTTCCTATGTGATTTTAGCACTTTTATTTTATTTTAAAAAGTATCCTATGTTGGAATAATCAGGATCTTTTAATTTCCACTTCTCTTCACCTGCCAAACGGAAGTCGCTATTGCTTATATTCATTGTTGCCAAAGGACCGACAATCATTTCCTTTGGTTTTTCATGTAAAATGTATGCTTATTTTAAACAATAATAGTAAAAGGCAATTTTAAGATTGATAACTTGCACCTAAGCTTAATCGTAAGGATGCGATCAACGAGAATTAACCCTAATTAAATGAGAATAATACCACTTTTATTGATTCTTACATTTTTTTCCTTTAACCCTCCTGCAATTAGTCAAACATTAATTGATAATTACAACCCTCCCAAAAAACTCCGGGTGTTTATCGATGGCTGTGAACGGTGGGATGGGGGCTGTGATATGGATTTTATCAGAACGGAAATTACGGCCGTTGACTTCTACAGGGATAATGAAAAAGCTGATGTCTTTTTGCTCATTAACAATAACAGATCTGGTGGCGGTGGAAGACAATATCAACTGATTTTTATTGGTCAACAAAACATTCATGCGGGAAAAGCAGACACCCTCTATGTAAACAACAAACAGACGGACACCGACTTTGAGGTGCGAGAAAAACTTACCCGCTTTATCAAATTAGGTTTGGCATCGTTTGTTGCGAAGACCCAAGCAGGAGAAGTGGTTAATATAAACATGAATACTGACCTTAGTGTTCTGGAAGATACTGCACAGGAAAGCGTTGATCCCTGGAATTACTGGGTTTTTAATGTTGGTAGTGATGCGAACATTGAATTAGAGGAATTGAGTAGGCAAATTAATTTGGGTGGAGACATTAATATTAACCGTATCACGGATGAATGGAAAATCTCCATATCTGGGGGAGTAAATGAAAGGCTAAGAACAACGATTCAGAGGGTACCAAGAGTTGATTCAAATGGCGATCCGGTTCTTGATGCCAACGGTAACCAGATCATCGATGAAATTGAGAACAATTTTGATGTATCAGAATTTGGATTTGGTCACCAGCTGGTAAAGTCTATTTCACCCAATTGGTCTTATGGATATGATTTGGCAGGTATTCAGAACACTCGCCTTAATTATAGGTTTCAAGTCAGCTTCAGACCAGCTGTAGAGTACAATTTTTTTCCGGAATCAGAGCAGAATTCTAGGTTTCTGAGAGTGAACTATGGGATTGAAGTCAGGAACAATAGATATGTACAGGAAACGATTTACGGTGCAGTTGAAGAAACTAGGGCCCTCCAAAGTCTGAGAGCCAGTCTGGGACTAAATCAACCATGGGGTAACCTGCAAGTTGGATATCGTCTAAGAAATTATCTAGATGATTTTAACTTTTGGTCCACAGGTTTGGATATTCGTGCAGATGTCCGTGTTACCGGGAATTTTTCTTTTTATGTAAGGGCAGAAGGCAACTACGTAAAGGACCAGATTTACCTGGCAGCAGGAGGTTTCACCGAACAGGATATTTTGAGCGGGAGAGTAACCCTACCCTCAGCTTATACCATCGATACCCGATTTGGGTTTAATTACCGGTTTGGTTCTAATCTCAATAACTTCGTGAATCAACGATTTTTTGGACGGGCCAATTTCGTTGGGAATGATTAATATATCATTTTGGGCATTAAACTAACTGAAATGCTACACGAATTATGATTTGAAAATATTCATTTCGAATTGGGGATCAGTTTACAATGCAGTGCTTTTACCAGGTCAATGTTTCTATCAATGGGAAAGATAAAGAAGTCTCCATTAATCCTATCTGGAATAGCTTATCTTTATTAATTTTAAATTGTTTCTAACGCTATGGCTAAAAAACTTTGGCGGATTAAAAGCCCTCATTTGCAACCTCAAATAAAGGTACCAAAAAGCGAGAATATTCCAATTAAATGCAATTACGCCATTGTTTTTAGCTAGTGTTGAACCGAACACCTACGGTGGAGGACCCAACCGATGGTAAATTACTAAATTAGCGGAACAAATAACTAAATATTCCAATTATGAAAGATTTTAAAAAAGTCAGGAACTAGCTAAAGTTCAATTGAACCCTAAAGCCGAGGGGTTGCTTTTAAAAGCGGCCGCATTTTTATCGGCCAAGAACTATTCCCCCCGAACGGTACGCAACTATACCTCCGAGATGCGGTATATATTCTCGTATTACAACCAAAAAGACCCCGAACAGATTACGCGCCTCAACCATATCAGGGAAACGATGGGCCTGGAGT
>NZ_JAGXGF010000107.1 GCF_024636815.1 Marivirga sp. | reverse complement strand
GAAATTTGATGAAAGGATAATTCGGTTAGTTAGCAGTAAATAAAAAACCGCCTCCAATGGAAGCGGCTTTCCGGCTTAAAATGAAAAAACAACACCTAAACAAACACCTGTTTTGTTTAGGTCTCATTTCCATGTTCAATTACATTTTCAGGGTAATGCCTAATGTTAAATAGCTTAAGGCTCCTCTTCCTCCTTCACCAAACATGGCGAAGTTATCACTAAAGTAATAGCGCACTCCTAAGGCTGGTCTTAAGAATACAATTTCAACATCTCCTTGAAAATTTGTATCCCCTGTGTAGGTAAATACTTCAAAGCCAAAATTGGCTAAAATATATAAATCCCATTTAGAGTCATCGATATCTACATCCAGTTCTTCCTTAAGCAAAGTACTGTAATGAAAAGAACCTCTAGCCCCAAAAGCTATAATGTTAAATAACTTAAGGCTCCTCTACCTCCTTCGCCAAAAATGGCGAAGTTATCACTAAGATAATAACGAACCCCCAAAGCAGGTCTTAAGAATACAAAATCGACATCTCCTTCAAAATTAGTATCCCCATTATAGGTTGTCACTTCAAAACCGAAATTTGCCAAAATATATAAATCCCATTTAGAGTCATCAATATCCACATCCAGTTCTTCTTTTAGCAAAGTGCTGTAGTGAAAAGAACCTCTGGCTCCAAAAGCAACTATATTAAACCCATAGTTAGTATTGAGATAAGAATATCTCCAGCTCTTATAACCTACATAAGGGCCAATTCCAAAATATTCGTGTACGCCTATTTCGTAATTAGCAGTAAGAGCTGGTAAACTATAAGTTTGATTACCAATTAGACCGTATCCATAATTTCCTAATCCTACTCCAGCATTGAATAGATTATCACCTTTTTGGTAGGATTGAGCATTTGTATCTATCGACCAAAGGCTGATTAAAGCAATTAATATTAATGTTAGTTTTTTCATAATTTATTTTTTGTGAAAAATACATGAAGAGTTTTTAGCTCTTCATGTATTAGAAATAATTTGATTAAAATTAAAGAAACAATACGTTAGCTAACCCATTGTTTGCAAAGGTATTATTAGCTTCAATTTCGGCTTCAGGATTTGTACTGGCTGAATTAAGGCTATTCAAAAAGCTATTACTGCTTATTACTACACCAGTTCCATCACCATCAGTAACCGTACAACCATTCATCTTTAATTTCCCTGAATTAATTGCAATATTTGAGAATCTCCAGCCTCCATTTATGTAATCAATTTCAGTACTTCCTGCATGGGAAACTTCAACAAAGCTAAATTCATTTATCTCGGAATTTGATTCAATTAATATTCCTGCCCATTTTATTCCTCCTGCTTGATTAGCAGTTGTGAATTTTATCATATTATTTGAAGTCCCGATAGCTGTAATTGTTCCATTAGCATTTACTTCAAGAGCTACATTCTCATTGAACCTCATTTCAGTTCCTTCTTCTATTACTACATCAGATCCAATTGTAGATGAACCAGTAAATAAATAATAAGCGGCTCCAGAAAGATTAGCTACTGAGAGATTGTTAGAGGTAGTTGAACCGTAAATTGTAACACCATCATCTCCGTTTCCGGTAAATGTAGTATTCCCATCAATTGCCCCTATATCATTAAATTCAATAACAATTGCATAACCACTATTCTCAACAAAATCATTACTTTCGAATATATTAAGAGATTCACTTCCGCAATAAATCCCGTCATTTTTACCATTAGATATTGTGGAATTTTTAATAGTCAATTTCCCATTGTCTTGAATTCCAATATTAGCAGATCTCCATCCGCCATTTTCATAAAATATTTCTGAATTCCCTGCATAAGAAACCTCAACATAATTTAAACTATTTGTAGTGTAACCAGAATTAATATCAAGTCCACCCCAATGCAATCCACCAGAAATATTTGAGGAAGTCATTACAATTTTATTTGTGGCAGTACCTTCAGCAATGATATTACCTGTTGCATTTACTCTAAAAAACACATCTTCATCAAAGGCAAATTCAACACCCTCTCCAATATTTAAAACACTTTCAAGGTCAATTTCGCTTGTTACTCTATATGATTGTTGATTTGCTAGTGCCACAATTGATTGGTCATCAGTCATAGTAGAACCATAAATCCTTACAGAACTTCTAGTTCCGTTTCCAGAAACATCAGAATTGCCATCAATTTTACCTGTCTCATTAAAAGGAATTGAAACTGGATAAGAACTGTTATCTTTAAAATTATTATTTTCAAAAACTTCTAATTCTCCAGCAATGTAAATCCCTTCCTCTTTACTATTAGATACAGTCGAGTTTTTGAGAGTTAATTTCCCATTGGTTTCCACTGCAATATTAGCAGTTCTCCAACCTCCATTTAAATAATCAATTTCACTATTCCCTGCATAAGAAATTTCTGTATAGGTTAATTCATTTTGTAAATAACCTGACATAAAATTTATTCCACCCCAATGTAAGCCAGCAGCTATATTAGAGCTAGTAAATTTAATACTATCATTTTCAGTGCCTACTGCACTTAAAAATCCAGTTGATTGTATTTCTATAAAAGCATTTTCTACCACTTGGACATACACTCCTGCCTCAACAATTAATTCGGCATTGATATCAATACTCTTTGTAATTATATAATCAGGTAAACTTGGATCCTCATATACATTTTCCCAAGTCGTATTCTCATCTACATTTGAATTGATTTCAACAGGTGAAACTTCCGCTTCAATAGTAACTTCTGCTGTACTTTGATTACCATTTCCATCATCAACAGTTAATGAAATGGTATATTCACCAGCTAAATCTGCAGTGAAATCTAAGGTGGCTGTTTGCTCATTCACTAGAGTTGGAGTACTATTGGTGGGAGCAGCAGTCACTTCCCATAAATAAGTTAAATTATCTCCTTCAGGATCTGATGAATTTGCTCCTGATAATTGAACAGTATTACCGACATTAAATACATTATTGCCCTGTTCAATTGATTGTCCGGAATTATCAGTAATTACAGCCGTAGGTGCTTCATTATTATTTACTGTTGCAGTGATAACCACATCGTCCATGTCAGAATTCCCGTCAGGATCTTCTACCGTTAAGGTGGCATTATAAATACCTTCTACATCTGGAACAATTGTTGCTTGCTCACTTGATGAATTGGATATGCTCACGTTACTTCCAGTTGGCGTTTGTGTCAATTCCCAACTAAAGGTTAATGCTCCGCCCTCTGGATCGGAAGAATTGCTCCCATTAAGGGTTACATTGCTTCCTACGAAAGCATTTATGTCAGTACCAGCATCTGCATTTGGAGGTTGTCCAACAGATGGTTCTTCTTTTGTACATGCTACCATAATGAAAGACATGATTAAGAGTGCCCCCCACTTTCTTACTTGTTTAAAATTTTTCATAATTGTTTAGATATAGTTTTTTCTTTCATAATGTTATACACCAACTTTTTCTTAATTGGGTCACATTTTTTAAAATCTAATTAATATTTTTTCTCTTCCCAACAAATTCCTTTTTCTCGGGTTAGCCCTTTATCTTTGTAAGCTTATGGAAGTAGTAGAAAAAATAAATGGTCAGGTTGATTTTGAAAGCCTTGACCCTAAAAAATATATAATCATTAAGGGGGCTCGAGTTAATAACTTAAAAAACCTGAGCGTTGCCATTCCTAGAAATAAATTAGTAGTTGTTACTGGACTTTCTGGATCGGGGAAATCATCCCTGGCTTTCGATACTTTATTTGCTGAAGGCCAAAGAATGTATGTGGAAAGCTTAAGCTCATATGCCCGTCAGTTTTTAGGCAGAATGGAAAAGCCTGAAGTCGATTATATAAGGGGTGTTTCTCCTGCTATTGCCATAGAACAGAAAGTTAATACTCGAAATCCTCGCTCTACGGTAGGAACAACTACTGAGATTTACGATTATATGAAACTCCTTTTCGCAAGAATTGGAGTCACCTACTCTCCTAAAACTGGAAAAAAAGTCACTAGAGATACCGTCACTAGTATTTCAGATGAAATCCATCAGCATAATGAAGGAGAACGCTTTATGGTGTTGGCTCCTTTAATTGTACCTAAAGGTAGAACTTTGCAACAAGAATTAGAATTGCTCCTAAGCAAGGGATATACCAGAGTTGTTCATAAAGATGAGGTATTACAAATAGAAGATATCTTAGAGGAAAATCAATCCTTAAAAAGAAAAGATTTATTTATTCTGATTGACAGGACTTCGGTTCAGAAAGAAGATGAAGACAATCAATTTAGAATAGCTGATTCCATTCAAACTGCTTTTTTCGAAGGTCATGGAGAATGTATCATTGATTATGTGGAATCAGATGGTAAAAAAACATTCAATGACCGCTTTGAATTAGATGGAATTCAATTTGAAGAGCCTTCTATCAATCTGTTCAGTTTTAATAATCCTTATGGAGCCTGCAGAACTTGTGAAGGTTTTGGAAAAGTATTAGGGATAGATGAAGATTTAGTGATTCCTGATAAAACCCTATCCGTTTATGAAGGAGCTATTGCTCCATGGAAAGGTGAAACCATGAAAAAATGGGCAGAACCGCTTCTAAAGCATGGGATTGAATTTGATTTTCCTATCCACCGACCAATAGAAGAATTAACTCAAGAACAATACCAGCTTCTTTGGGAAGGTAATAAATACTTCGAAGGCCTAAATGCTTTTTTCGATCACTTGAAATCGAAAATGCACAAAATTCAGTATCGGGTAATGCTTTCTCGCTATAGAGGCAGAACAGTTTGCCCTGATTGTAAGGGTACCAGATTAAGAAAAGATGCTGGCTATGTAAAAATAAATGATGCCTCTATTATTGAATTGGTCTTAAAACCAATTGATAAATTAATTGAGTTTTTCAATACCATAAAACTTTCAGAAAATGAGCAAAAGATAGCGGGTAGAATTCTTAAGGAAATCAATAACAGATTAGAATATTTGATGGAAGTAGGATTGAGTTATCTCACACTCAACAGATTAACTTCCTCGCTTTCCGGTGGTGAATTTCAAAGAATTAAATTGGCTACTTCCCTGGGGAGTGCTTTAGTGGGCTCTATGTATATTTTGGATGAACCTTCTATTGGTTTGCATCCAAGAGATACCGCTCGATTGGTTAAAGTACTGAAGTCATTGAGAGACATGGGGAATACCGTCATCGTAGTGGAACATGAAGAAGAAGTGATGCTGGAAGCCGATGAAATCATTGATATAGGTCCTGACGCAGGAGTTCATGGAGGAAATCTTGTTTTTCAAGGCAATTTAGAAGAATTAAAAAAAGCTGATAATACGCATACTGCTCGCTTTTTAAATGGAAGTAATGAAGTATCCGTTCCAAAGAGCAGGAGAAAATGGAAAAACAGTATCTCCATAAAAGGAGCTAAAGAAAATAATCTCAATATTAAGGAAGTAAAAATTCCTTTAGAGATTTTGACCGTAGTAACTGGAGTCAGTGGTTCAGGTAAATCTACCTTAATTAAGAAAATATTGAATCCGGCTTTAGCCAAAATGATAGGACAGGGAAGCACAGAAAGCACCGGTAAATTTGATAAGCTAGAGGGTGATTACAAAAAAGTGAAATCCATAGAGTTTGTAGATCAAAACCCTATTGGAAAATCTTCGCGATCTAATCCAGTTACTTATGTAAAAGCATACGATGCCATTCGTCAACTTTTCTCAGACCAGACTTTAGCCAAGCAAAGAGGCTATAAACCTGCCTTTTTCAGTTTTAATGTGGATGGTGGAAGATGTGAAATGTGTCAGGGAGAAGGTATCCAGAAAATTGAGATGCAATTTATGGCTGACATAGAATTGACTTGCGAAAGTTGCAAAGGTCAGCGATTCAAAAATGAGATTTTGGAAATCACCTATTTAGGCAAAAACATAGCAGACGTCTTAGATATGACTGTGGAAGAAAGTTTGGAATTCTTTGCAGGAAATAATCCTATCATCAACAAACTACAACCTCTTTTTGATGTAGGATTGGGCTATATTCGTTTAGGACAATCATCCAATTCCTTAAGTGGTGGAGAAGCGCAAAGAGTGAAATTAGCTTCTTACTTAGGAAAAGGAGGCAGCTTAAAAAATGATCATAACCTATTTATTTTTGATGAGCCTACTACAGGATTGCATTTTCACGATATTAAAAAATTACTGGAATCCATCAATGCATTAATTGAACAAGGAAATTCCGTAATCATCATAGAACATAATATGGAAGTGATCAAAACAGCAGATTGGATAATCGACCTTGGTCCTGAGGGTGGTGCAAAAGGTGGTAAAGTTGTTTTTGAAGGGCTACCAGAAGATATGGCGAAGATAAAAGGTAATCATACTGCTCAGTTTTTGAAAGAGAAACTGAAGTAATTGTATTAATCTAACTTATTCAATTTGAAAGTATAAAATCCATAATCATCATAAACTTCCAGGTTTAAATTGTTAAAGCCTATTTTCGTGGCATTACTATAGAAATTGAATCTTTCACGGTGGATATAATCTAAGAATTCCATATCTAGTGTATAAATTCTTTCATTTCCATCGTGATATTGGGTCTTGTCCAGCGTTAAAAACCAATCACCACTAAAGTAGGCGTCTAATGAAGCGTCATAGTATTCGGCATATCCATCATCATAAAAAGTGACCTGATCTCCTCTGTAATCTTCAATTAAATTTTCCCTAAAAATAGCATGATCACCTTTATAAAAAGCTCGGTCAAAATACCATGTGCCTTCTATTCGATTCTCTCTCCTTTCTAATCTACCTCTTTCGGTACAAGAAGAAATAAAAATAACAATCAGTAAAAAGAAAGATAGCTTTTGCATAGGTCTGATTTTTGATTTAAAAAACTAAACCAAAAATCAGACCAATTTAGATTTATTTGTGACTATGACCTGGTTCATAAATCAACCTAATAAAACTACTTAAGCGCTCTTTTTCTCTAATATTGTTCAATTTTTTTTAAATACCTATTAACCTGAGTTCGATTCTTATTTAGGATTCAGAACGTCCGCCAGCTGGCGGATGAGTTTCAACTAAAAATTCTGAAACAATAGCAGGCTATTGCAAGGGGTTTTTAGGAAGAAAATCGCTGTTTATAGGCGGAAAGGGGAAAACTTTTCCATAAAATCCAATATACTGCGTTGTCTTTCCTCGATATAGCTCG
>NZ_JAGXGF010000106.1 GCF_024636815.1 Marivirga sp. | reverse complement strand
TAAAGATAGTTATGAGGTTTTAACAGCATATGACGGTTTTAGAGGATTAGAAGTATTGGACAGCAATATTGATATTTCAATTGTAATAAGTGATATGAAAATGCCTGGTATGAATGGAATAGAGTTCATAAAAAAAGCCAGACAAAAGTATCCCAATAAGAAATATTACATTTTGACAGGTTTTGAAATTAGCAAGGACATTAATGAAGCCCTACGCAATGGTTTAATCCTTGAATATTTCTGTAAACCTTTTGAAATAGCGAAAATGCATACGATAATTGCTGAAGCAGTAAAGGGGTGATATATTATTGATGAATACCATCCCTTCGCTCTCAGACATATTTGGCATTCCCGTAAGGCTTGCCCACAGTCCCAAAATGCCAAAAGAGCCTCAAGCCCGTCCGGTTCCAACGCACGCATTGAGCAACAGTGCATTGATAAACAGATTGATGATAAAAAAGAACAAGGCCAGCGTACAACATGCAATATGCATAAGCCGGAAGATTGCGGTAAATTTAAAGTTTAGTACTTTTAATAAAAATATTGAAATTAGAGATAGAGAATCTTTGCCGATAGAGTAAGTTAAATATTATGAACCACATTTTTAGAGTGCTAGGTTTTTTTTCCATCATCGGTATTTTATTTATCGAAAGTTGCAGCAATGCAACTCCGCACGATTGGAAATGGGAGACAATAGCAACAACGGGAGAACCAACTGCACGCCATGAGGCAGGTTTTGTAGCTTACAAAGACAAATTATATTTAATGGGAGGTAGAAGGATTAATCCTACTTCGGTATTTGATCCTGCCACAAATACATGGACTGAGAAATCGGCTACACCTATTGAGTTACATCACTTTCAACCGGTAGTTTTTAACGATGCAATTTATTTGATTGGTGCCATGACCGGAGGATGGCCAAACGAAACGCCTGTTGATAGGGTTATTATTTATTATCCCGAACGTGATGAATATGTATATGGTGACACTATTCCTGAACATCGAAGAAGAGGTGGTGCCGGTGCAGTGGTTTATAATAATAAGATTTATTTAATTGGAGGCATTACTCATGGTCATATGAATGGCTACAAACCTTGGTTTGATGAGTATAATCCCGAAACTGGCGAATGGAAAGCATTAGCTGATGCACCAAATGCACGTGATCATTTTCAAGCTGTAGTTGTTGACAATAAACTTTATGCATTTGCAGGCCGAAATACTTCGAAAATAACCGGCCAAGATATGGCTTTAACAGTGAGCCATGGCAATATTTATAATTTCAACACGCAAGAATGGGAAGCAGTAAGCAATAATTTAGCTATACCCACTATGCGAGCCGGAAATTTTGCTTTTGCCTGGAATAATTCTATTATTATTGGTGGCGGAGAAACGGCTGAGCAAGTGGAGGCACATAATGAGGTGGAAGCATTTAATTCCAAAACAAAATTATGGAGTAAATGGCCTTCTTTTAATCAAGGGCGCCATGGAACCGGATTTGCGGTAGTTGGAAACTATGTTTATACTGCTTCAGGCTGCGGAAAGCATGGTGGTGAACCTGAACTTACAACAATTGAACGATTGGAATTACCTCAAGGAGATGCGGCACCAATATCTGAAATTTTAGACACAACACCTGTGCACATGCAGTGGCACACCGTAACCCTTTCCTTCAAAGGGCCTGAAACATCTGAAGCGGCTCAAGAAAATCCATTTTTAAACTACAGATTAAGTGTTGAATTTCAAAACGGAGAAACCAGGCACACCATACAAGGTTTTTATGCAGCCGACGGAAATGCTGCAGAAACCGGTTCGAAGCAAGGCAATATTTGGCAAGTACGTTTTACCCCGGATAAAATGGGCAAATGGTCTTATTCGGCTAAGCTTAGTCAAGGAGATAGCATTGCACTTAACGATGGTTTAAATGCCGGAAAACAAGTATCAATATCAAATGCTTATGGAGATTTTTTAGTGCTTAGATCGGATAAAGAAGGTGATGATTTTCGGGCTCACGGCCGAATAGAAGCCTCTAATGGATATTTTAAATTTAGGGGCAGCGATAATTATTGGCTTAAAGCCGGAACTAACAGTCCTGAAAATCTATTGGCATATGTTGATATTGATGACACCTATCGCATAAAAGCAGAAGCCCGAGAAGGAGAAGCAGCAGCACCTACTTATATTCATGCGTATGAACCACACCTCAAAGATTGGAAAACAGGAGATCCCACATGGAAAAAGGGAAAAGGAAAATCACTGATTGGAGCTATCAATTATTTAGCGTCAAAAGGCATGAACTCAGCCTATTTTTTGACTTTAAATATTTTAGGCGATGGAAAAGATGTATGGCCTTATGTGAGTCCCGATGATTTTACCCGATTTGATGTAAGCAAATTAGATCAATGGGAAATCATATTTGAGTACATGCAAGCAAAAGGCATATTATTGCATGTGGTTTTACAGGAAACAGAAAATGAAACCATGCTTGATAATGGAGATACCGGACCTTATCGCCAATTATACTTTCGGGAACTTATTGCAAGGTTTGGTCATCATCCTGGCTTAATTTGGAATTTAGGCGAGGAGAATGGACTAACACCATGGGCTCCGGATAATCCTTACCAGGATGATGAACAGCGAAAAGCAATGGCCAGGTTTATAAAAGAAAATGATCCTTACAAGCATCCGGTAGTATTACATACCTTACCTAATGAAGATATTAGAAAGGATATTTTAAACAATATGCTTGGATACGAATATTTGGATGGTATTTCCCTGCAGCATGCCAAAAGAGAAACAGCAGCTGAAATAGTATCTGACTGGAAAGCAAAATCCGATAGCGTTGGTCACCCTTGGCTGATTACCATGGACGAAATTGGGATGTGGTACGATGGTGCCATGACGGATACAGAAGATCCTAATCATACTACACTTCGACGCTACGCACTTTGGGGTACCTTATTATCAGGAGGAGCCGGTGTTGAATGGTATTTTGGAGCAAAGCATCCACATAATGATTTAACTTCGGAAGACTGGCGCCAGAGAAATCGTCTTTGGGAAATTACAAACTATGCTAAAGAATTTTTTAATACCTATCTGCCGTATTGGGAAATGCAGCCTGAACACAGTTTAGTCAACTCAAAAGAGGCGTATTGCTTGCGCAAGAAGGATGAGATTTATGCTATTTATTTGCCAAACTCTAAAACATCTTCGCTTGATTTAAGCAGTGCAAAAGGTAGCTTTAGCGTACAATGGTTTAACCCATTAACGGGGAGTGATTTGCAAATCGGCTCGGTAGAATATATTGAAGGAGGCGGAATTCATTCATTAGGAAATCCTCCTTCAGTTGAGAATAATTTACCGGAACAGGATTGGGTGGTATTGATAAAACGCTTATAGTTGATATTAAAATAAATCGAAATAAGGTTTATAAAAATTAGTGGACAATGCAATTCCTGTTTTTTGAAGGATGGTAGTTCATTTTTTCAGGAAAATCCGAGCCGCAAGAAGTGTAAGAACGGGCACAGTAGCAAATATAATTCCTGCCTCAGATGCCGATTAAAAGTTTATTAAATAGAGATGATACCCTTGTTCCTTTCTCCATCAGTTTCCTGTTAGTTACTAAAATCAGCACCTTCTTCCACGCCAAAACTTATTAAGTAATATCTTTTATTAAATAAAAAGTTATCTTTAAAGCTTTAACATAAGTCCATTTGCGCTTATCGCACCACCCCTGTAGTAATAAACGCTAATACACCGGGTACATAGACGAAATAGCAGCATATGGGGTGAGGTTATCGACGTTACACACAATTATAAAATATGAAACAAACTTTAATCCTGATTATTTTTTTCATTCCAATGATTGTGAGGAGTCAAGATGAAAGAGTAGATTTATCTGGCTTTGAAAAGATTGATGCTGATTTGAAATATCGATTTATGGATAATGTGAAAAGTGATTTTCCTTTTTATTCAGAATCTGAAAAATGGCCAGAAGAATATAGTGAATTCTTTCACTTTATAGACATAGACAACGATAATGATCTCGATTTAATATATGATGGTTGGAGTGGTAGTGAACCAATGATGGTTAATATTTACCTGAATAGAAAAGGACACTTTAGTTTGATATTCAGGCAATATATGAATATTAACGAAATTGAAATGGAAAATAATGAATTGCAACGAATGGTTATACATGATCCAGGTTGTTGTCTGGCAATTATGGAAAACTGGTACACCTATCATTTTAATTCAAAACGAGACTCTGTTGACTTTTGGCTTGTAGACTATTTCACCTATCATAACGAGACTCCAAAGCCCGAAATTTTATTTGACAAGGAAATAAAATTTAAAGTTGTGAATTCTACATATCACCTTAGAATTACTCCTGAAATTGATAACGAATCATTCTATTTTCCAGACGATAGTAACGGCAATCAAATTATGACTTACACAACGGGAGAATTTGGGTATGCTTTAGCTGAAAAATGTGATAGTACGGGTAGAGTTTGGTGGTACGTTGCTATGGATAATAAAGAAAAAAGACATTCAAATGTTAAAGATCCCGCTGCTTTTTCTCCCAAATATGTTGGTTGGATGAGTAGTCGTTATCTGAAGACTATAAAATAACTGTGTGTAACAAAAAAAAGGGCATGGGCTGTCAGTATATTTTTGAGAGTTTAGCTCGTTTAATTAGTTCACCAAAGCTTTTGTTTCGGCTAGTTAAAAGAATATATTTATAGCCAAGTAAAAGTTTTGGCTCGGTGGGATTTTGAAGGTTAGGCTTTACAAATCAGCCTACGCCCCTTATTAGAGCCGTTGTGTTTCATGCTAAGAAAGAACGTGAAATAAATGCCAACGCACATTTGGCACATTTGCAAGCCCAACTCCACAAGCCGATGCTTCAGCTTGCAAAAGAGCCAAATTTTTGCCGACGCACAGATATAATGATAAAGGTGAATATGTTTGTAAAAAATTTACTTAAGCAGAATTGATTTAGTATTTTTGTTTTATGATTGGATTAAAAAACGATATTGAAAGTTTAAGAAGTTTATCTCAGATTTTTACTCCAACTAACTTTGAGAGAATAGTTAGAAGAAATGATTTTGCCATTACCCGAGCACGGATTAAAAAACATATAAGCTCTCCAAATTCTATTAATAATCTTGAAATCTTACAATTCATATACAAAGAACTATTAGAAAAATATAAAAGCGAATACCTTTACAAGAATGCACTTCTTAACAAGTTGTTACTTGGAAAATATAGTATTAATACTACTACCGTAATAAATGAATTTAAAGTTGGTAGGTCGATTGCTGATTTTGTTTTATTAAATGGAGAAGCAAAAATATTTGAGATAAAAACGGAATATGATAGCTTAGAAAAGCTCGATAAACAACTAGCAGATTATAAACAATTCGCAAATAAAGTTTATGTTGTTTCAAATTCAAAATTCATAAATAAATTATTGTCGGATTATTGTGATACAACAATAGGCATTATTGAGTTTACCGAAAATAACACTCTTAAAGAATTACAACCAGCAAAGGAAAATAGTCTATTATTTAATCATAATGCAATATTTAAAACATTGCGGAAACAGGAATATCTTGATATTATACAAGAATATTTTGGGAAAATACCGGATGTTCCAAACACAAGAATATTTCGAGAGTCATTGAAGCTTGCTGAGACAATAAATATAGTAGATTTTCAAAAGATGGCATATCAAAAACTCAAAGAGCGTAAGTTAAAATGTTCAAAAGAGTTTTTATCGGACAAAATACCATATGAATTAAAGCATATTTGCTATTCCCTTGATATGTCAAGTAAGGAATACAGTTACTTGTACCAATTTCTAAATCAAAAACTTTAAAATGTATTATCCTTACCTTAGAGGCAAACAATTCGAACTTATTGCTTTACGAGAATTAAGTGGATTAATGGCTGAGTCACCACAAAAGATTTCGCCCATCATTGAGCCTGTTAAGAATTCATCCACATTAAAAACTACAATTAGCGAATTAATAAACAAGGATATTAATTTTAATATAATTCTAAATCCTTCAGTTGGAGATTTGACAGGTTCAACTGCTGAAATCATTGAAACTGTTTCAGGTGAAATTGGTGACTTCACAAATTTTCAGTTAGCAATCATAATTGATAGCAAAATTGGCATTCCTGCTATAGAAGAAATAATTCAAGATATTTCATTTGATTTTGCAGGCTTTTCATTAATACATTTTGGTGTAAATAATAAGGTTGAAGAAATTACAAGTACACTTGAAGGTATTGCCCCTGTGATAAATAACATCGTTTATTTTAACAAAACCAGTAGACGTTACTACAGGAATTTTCCAGCTGATACAAGAATTGGCCTTGATGACTATTTCAATTGTTTATCAAAAAATTCCGATTATTTATCAGTACCTGACAGTCAATTTTCGGAAGAGCATCTTTTTTATAAAGATGATGGTTATAAAGGGTTTTCTGACTTTCTTACGATAGGAGATAACTATTCTGAAACAGGCTTCTTACCTTATGCCGTTGCAATCCATTTATCATATATAGAAGATGATAATAAAATTAGAATAAAACACTTTGTGTCAGATTCAAATGATGACACATCAGATATTGGAGGAAAATTTGCAGAAGCTATCGAAAAGCTTGTTAATTGGTGTAATGAAAACAATATTGAGGAAACAATAGGCATAAATCAATTTAAAACTTTGCATGACAGTGGACACTTTCCTGGTTTGGGTAGTATAAAAAAACTTTCAGTAATGCATCATATTGAACTCGTAAAAAAACTGATATAGTATGTTTTGTTGTATTGAATGTTTTTCGAGTTCTTATTTGCGTAATATAATATATTCAGATTCCAGAAAAGGGGAATGTGATTACTGTAAATCAAAAGATGTTTCTATTTATACTCCAAGAGAACTTATCTTATACTTTAGAAATATTTTAAATCTTTACAACGTTGATAATGAGTCTGGAATTGATATATTGTCGGCATTAGAACGTGATTTTACAGCCACAATTTTTAGTGATAAAGTTGAATATAAATTGGATTTACTAAATTCAATTATTGAAGATGATAATGAAGAGTTCGGGGAATTATTAAACAATAAAGTGACCTCTTCTTTGTGGAAAGGAGAGCATTCTAAAAAGACTGATGCCATTCATACCAAGTGGGAAGAGTTTAAAAACGAAATAAAAAATATTAATCGTTTTCATATTCAGGCTGCATTAGATTTAGAAAAGCTTCGGAAAATATTCAAGAATGAAGTTTTTGAGACCGAACTTAAAAAGGGTAGGATATTTTATCGAAGTAGAATTTCTGAAAAAAATGGAATTGAAATAGAAAAAATGGGAAATCCTCCAAAAGATTTAGCTACTGGTGGTCGAGCAAATCCGAAAGGCATTTCATATTTATATTTAGCAGATAATGTTAAAACATCACTTTATGAAGCAAGAGCGACATTATTTGATTTTGTTACAGTTGGAGATTTTAGATTAAAAGAAGATATTAAAATATTAAATCTTAGAGAGCCAGAAAATGACCCAATAATATGGGCTGAGCAAGAGGCTATTAATGACTATTTAACTTATATTCCATTTATTAAAACATTGCAAAAAGAACTATCCTTGCCGATAAGAAAGCTTGATAAGGAGATAGATTATTTGCCGACACAATATCTTTCTGAATTTATTAAGTCAATTGGTTATGATGGAGTTGAATTCCAAAGTTCACTCAATTCTGATGGATACAATTTAGCTATTTTTAATCCTGATAAATTTGAATGTATTAGGACAAATATTTACGAAATTGAAAGCATAGAATTAAATCATAGAAAGTTGTGACAACACTTCGCAACCATACACATTGCCAAGTCGCTCAAAAAGCTGACGCACAAACCAAAACTTGTCAAAGAGTATGGCTGCCCCAACACACGGTGAGACAGCAGATAATAAAGCACGAAAACACAACAACAGATATAAGTAATGGTTGGTAGAAATGCTAAATATCAAGGTTTGTAGCCCGCTCAAACTGCATAGCGGATTGACAGGAAACCACCACGCAATTGGCTACTATTCTTATACTAATCATTGTGGGTAAATTGCAAATCGAAATTTATAAAACAAGTGTTTCTATAAAATGAGACAAAATGGTAAGATCAAAAAATCGTGGATATGCTGTCTCAACTATAAAAATAATATTCATAAAGTATCTATGAGCGATTACATGGTTAAACTTCTTTATATGAAACCAATCAAAATTCTCTTAATAATTCTTTTTCTTAACCCTTTTGTCACAAAGGCTCAATCTGTATACACACATGCACCAGATGATCAAGAAGCGCTTTTTTTTACTTCTGAATTATTTAATGTTAAGGCCAATGGAAAGCAAGATGTCTCTGATGCGCTTCAACTGGCTATAAACAAGCTTAAAAAAGAAAGGAACTTTGGAGTTTTATTCATTCCTGAGGGAAAGTACCTCATTAGTAAAACTATTTACGTTCCAAAAGCCATTCGTATTATAGGTTATGGACAAAACCGTCCTGAATTTATATTAGATAAAAACACAGTTGGCTACCAGGATAAATTCAATTACATGTTTTGGTTTACCAGCAATTTGGTAGAAGAAGGACTTGAACCGGAAGATGCTACGGCAGGTACTTTTTATAGTGCCATTTCTAATATTGATTTTAGAATTGAAGAAGGCAACTCCAAGGCAATTGCCCTACGCACCCATTTTGCAC
>NZ_JAGXGF010000105.1 GCF_024636815.1 Marivirga sp. | reverse complement strand
CTAAATCCATATTTAATGGAAATTAGACCTGCACAAATGTCAGAGATCATCTTTGGTATGAAAAATGGATTAAAGCGAGGATTTCTATCGTTAGTAACGAAATTATCAACCTCATCTTGAAAAGTTTTTATACCTCCAATTCCTGAGCCCCAAATTACCCCAGCCCTATCTAAATCAATTTTAGATAAATCAAGCTTAGAATCCTGGATTGCTTGCTCAGCGGTAATCATACCATACTGAGTAAAAGGATCCATTTTTCTAGCTTCTTTACGATCGAGGTAATCCTCAGCCGTGAAGTTTTTTACTTCGCAAGCGAATTGCGTTTTAAATTTGGACGCATCAAATTTGGTAATGGGACCGGCTCCGCTTTTGCCCGCAGCTAAGTTCTCCCAATATTCTTCGACAGAATTTCCAATAGGCGTCAAAGCACCCAGTCCCGTTACAACTACCCTTTTTAAATTCATAAATGAATTTTGAGCTATTAAATTATTTTACGTTTTCTTCTAAGTAAGAAATGGCCTGTCCAACAGTACCAATGTTTTCGGCTTGATCATCCGGAATAGAAATATTGAATTCCTTTTCGAATTCCATGATCAATTCCACTGTGTCCAGTGAATCTGCTCCCAAATCATTGGTGAAACTTGCTTCTGCAGTCACTTCTGACTCTTCTACTCCGAGTTTGTCAATGATAATTGCCTTTACTTTCTGTGCTATTTCAGACATTATTTTAGAATTTTAGTTTTAAATACTCCGCAAAGAAATGTATTTCCCTCATTAATGTCAAACTATTTTTTTCCTTTCGTACAAGTATTTTGCTTTCCGGGGTAACTTTACCCAACAAGTTTTAGATTAAATTGAAATATTTATAACTTAAACCTATGAATAAACAACTATGGCAAGATACTTTCAGTGTAGATTTTCAATTATTGGCCATCTCTTCTTCTTTAACCGATTTCCAAATGGCATGGCACATTAATGAGCATACTAATTTTTCATTAAAAAGGGTAAAAGACCATTTCATAGAATTGAAAAAAGGCCAATTTCTCAATACCTCTTGTTTTCAACACCAAACAGAGAACGTTTCTATAAAATTATTAAAAAATAAATTAAATGAAAGTGAAGCACCACAGGCTTTTCTTATTCCTGAAATGAAAAACATTGACTATTTCCTTCTAATTCAAGATGATACAGAAGAATTAGAAATACTTAATGTAAAAAGTACACTAAGTGAAATAAAAAATGTAATTTTGATTCAAATTTTGGATGCCAATCGACTAAAATCGGTTGTGAACTTAATGACATAAAAAGAATTTAAATAATGAAACGAGAAAACATCAAATTCAACAAATCAAAGATTGTAGCAACCGTTGGCCCAGCTTCCAACACTAAAGAGATGTTGCAAAAATTAATTAAAGCAGGTGCAGATGTTTTTAGACTTAACTTCTCTCACGGTGACCACAAGATTCACCAGCAAACACTTCAGTACATTACAGAAATAAATAAAGAGTGGGGAACGAACGTCAGCATCCTTCAAGACTTGCAAGGTCCTAAAATTAGGTGTGGTGAAATGAAAGACGGAGGTGTTGAAATCAAAGAAGGGGATGAATTCACTATCACAACCAAGGAAATGGTGGGCGATTCAAAAAAAGCTTCCACTACTTATCAAGGATTACCTTCGGATGTTAAAAAAGGAGATACCATTTTGATAGATGATGGAAACATTCAACTAGAAGTAATCTCATCAGATAAAACTGAAGTAAAAACTAAAATTATTTACGGAGGAGAATTAAAATCCAAGAAAGGAATCAATCTACCTAACACTAATGTTTCAGCTCCCAGCTTAACAGAGAAAGATTTAGAAGATTTAAAATTCGGCTTAAAAAACGAAGTAGATTGGATAGCCTTATCTTTCGTTCGTTCTGCTGCAGATGTTATTGATTTAAAAAACAGAATAAAATATAACGGAAAAGAATGTAAGGTAGTAGCTAAAATAGAAAAGCCGGAAGCCTTAAAAGATATTGATAATATTATAGCAGCAACAGATGCTGTTATGGTGGCTCGTGGAGACCTTGGTGTTGAAATTCCAATGGAGGATGTTCCTTTAGCTCAGAAGATGATAATCAGAAAATGTAACGAAGCTTGTAAGCCGGTAATCGTAGCTACTCAGATGATGGAAAGCATGATTGAAAACCCTCGCCCTACTAGAGCAGAAACTAATGATGTAGCCAATGCAATTTTAGATGGCGGTGATGCAGTAATGCTTTCAGCTGAATCTGCTGCTGGGCAATATCCAGTGGAGTCTGTTTTGAGTATGTCAAATACAATTACAAGTATAGAAAAGCATGATGCTATTTATCATAAATACGGACATGTTTCAAGAGAATCAGATACTTTTAATAGCGATAATTTAGTTCAAACCGCTTGCAAATTAGCGGAAGAAACAAATGCTACAGCAATTGTTGGGATGACCAAATCAGGTTATACGGCTTACAGATTGGCAAGTCACAGACCTAAAGCGGGAATATTTATTTTTACGCCTAATCATGATTTACTAGAAACCATCAATTTAGTATGGGGAGTACGAGGGTATATTTATGAAAACTATGAAAGCACAGATCAAACTTTTGAAGATATTGAAAAGACTTTGAAGAGGGATAAACATGTTCAAAGTGGCGATATTATCATTTTAATGGCTAGTATGCCAATTAAAGAAAGAAACCGAACCAATATGTTGAAAGTAACTGAGGTAAAGTAAGATAAATCAACTCAAAAAAATAGCCGTTGGGAAAATTCCAACGGCTATTTTTTTTACTCTAAATTTAAAATGCAATAGAGTAATTTAATTAAAAGTATCGTTTAATTAAATTTATTTTTAAGATTCTGAAAAGCATTTTTCAAGCCATCTAATTTATTTTCTGCGGTAGCTTTCAACTCTTCCAAATCCTCTTCGTTAGCATTTTCAACTTTATTAATGAGAGTCTTAGCTTCATCTATTTTAGAATCTAATTCTTTAGCTTCTTGACTTCCTTCTAACTGACCTTCAGCATATGCACCTTTAGTTTCAGCTTTCAGTTTATCAAAGTCTGCTTTCCATTCTTCTACTTGTGAAGTAAGTTTTTGCTTTAAAGCATCTGTAGTGTCCATAATGTGTTGTTTTGTTTAAAAAGTACTTAATATTTAACCTCTTAGAGTAAATTATGTTACATCAAAACATTATTTTGATTCAATATCACTCGATTTATCCTTCTTCTTTAATGGAATTTCGACAAAAATCAAGGTACCTTCTTTTGATTCAATTGTCATTCTTCCTGATAGACTTTCAGTTCTTTTATGCATATTAAAAAGCCCAAAACTTCTGTCGGAATTTAACTTTTCATCTACATCAAATCCTTTTCCATTATCCTCTATTGTCAGCTGTAAAATATTATCATGATAGGTCAGCTGTACAAAAACTTCTGAAGCCTCAGCATACTTAATGATATTATTGAGTGATTCCTGGGTAATTCTAAAAAGATTATATTCAATGTTAAGGTCCTCAATTCTTTGCTCCAAATTAGTATAGAAATTAAATTCAGTATCGTCAATTGAGCTATTTAATTCATCAATTAACTCCTTTAAGGTTTCAACAAAACCAAAGTCTTCAACTGATTTAGGTATCAATTCGTAGGCAATGCTTCTAGTCTCTTGTAGTCCTTTTCGTAAAAACCTTACTCCATTTCGAAATTTCTCAAATTCCTTTTCCGTAATTTGAATCGAATTTTCATCCAAAGATTCGAAATTCATGAGAGAAATAGTAAGGGTCTGTTGTAAACCATCATGTATATCACGTGCAATCTTACTTTTTTGCCTGTCTTCAGCTTCGATAACTGCTGACATGATTTTCTCCTCATGATTTACCCTGTCAGTAATATCCTGACTCACCATTAAAAAACCGCTTTGTTCATTTTTTGAATGAAGAGGCCCAATTACAGTTGAAAACCATTGAAAATTTTCATAAAAATTAAATGCTCGAGTAATTATATTATGACTTTTTTTGGTTTCACTAACCTCTGTCATGGTTTTAAGAAACTTTTGAAGTTCATCCTCAGGTAAAAATGCTGAAATATTTCCTCCTACACTATTAACAGTCAAGGCACTACTATCTTGATTAATTTCTAGTATATTTCCATCCATATCAGTATGGATAATTTGAGCAGGCACATTATCTGAAATAATCTTTAATTTTTCAGAAGTTTCTTGTAGTTCTTTATAATAAAAATCTTTTTCCCTAAGTGTTTTCACCATTTGATATGCACTATCGATATCAAATTTCAGTCCATCATAATCATCAGATTTCTCATGAAACCTATAAATATTTACTTTATTAATGGCTTGTATCATGACTTCCTGATTCACAACCCCCGTTAATAGTATTCTAGCTACTTTTGGTTGAATATCTTTGATGGCCTGTAGAAACTCTATTCCATCCATCACAGGCATAATTTGGTCGGTTAAGATTACATCAACTTCATTATTTTTAAGATAATCTATTCCTTTATTGGGATCACTAAAGCTTAATATTTCATAATATTCTTCTAAGTTAGCCTCCAGAATGGCAAGATTAATTTCATCATCATCCAAATAAAATACTTTCGGCTTTATATTTTTACTATCTTCCATAGTTTAATTTTTACAGTTGTATAAAGTTATTATTATATTTCGGAATGATAAAAGTTTTGTTAGTTGATGACCACCGTTTAATTCGTGACGGAATAAGATTTTACCTTGAAAAAGAAGGGCATGAGATCACAATTGCAGGTGAAGCCAGCGATGGAAAACAGGCATTAATTTTTTTAGAAAAAAATTCTGATGCAGTAGACATTTTACTTACAGATATCAGCATGCCCGAAATGAATGGCGTTGAATTAGCAACTGAGGTGAATAAAAAATTCCCTTCTGTTAAAATCATTGCACTCACCATGATTAAAGATAGCCAATATGTTAAGCAAATGCTGCAGGCTGGCGCTTCTGGTTATCTTTTAAAAAACGCTAGAGAAAAAGAAATTGTAGATGCCGTAAAGGCTGTTTATAATGGGGAATCATACTATGCACAGGAAGCTACAAAAGCCATCATGGACTTTATGAGCAAGAAAAAGCAAGATTCTGATGTGATTGCCATTTCCAAAAGAGAAAAAGAAGTTTTAAGATTAATAATTGATGAGTTAAGTAATCAAGAAATAGCGGATAAACTATTTATAAGCATCAGAACTGTAGAGGCTCATAAAAGAAATCTGATGGAAAAAACTGGTTCTAAAACTTTAGCTGGTTTGGTTAAATACGCCATCAATAACTTCTTGTTTGAGGATTTATAAGTAATCTAAAATATAGGAAATGAAATATTTATGAAAAAAATTTTCCACTCAATATTCTATTCATTTCCATTTCAATTGGTTCTAAACCATTTTAAAAAGAACCAACTGCTACTTTTATGCTGGGTATTATTATTTTCTGTTATAAATGGCGGTTTCGCTAAAGGATTAGGTATCCCCTATCTTTTTTTATCACCTGAATATTTGAATGAAGTCAGCTTTCAAAGTTATTTCATAGTAGGGTTAACATTAGGAGGATTAATTGTTGCTTTCAATATTGCCTCCTACATTTTGGATGGCTATAAATTCAATTTTATAGGTATCATCAAAAAGCCCTTCTCCAATTTCTCCTTAAATAATGCCATCATTCCATTAGCATTTCTCATTAATTACATCATTCAAATCATTAATTATCAAATGATTTATGAATTTATGGAGTTTTGGCCGGCACTCTCTTTAGCCTTATCACTGCCTTTAGGTGTATTTGTCTCAATTTTCATTCTACAGCTCTATTTTTGGCTCACCAATAAGGATTTTCGAGAAGTTTTAGCAGAGAGAGTGGAGAGAAGGATCAAAAAACTTACAATTGGAAGAATTGCAGCGGTGAAATATCATAAAGATTTAAAAACACAGCAAGCGGAAGTAATCGGATACTTCGATTTAAAATTTAGATGGATTAAAGTCAATCAAAAAAGTAATCAAAAAGTATTTAACGTTATAACTGGTATTTTTGATCAAAACCATTTGAATACTGTGATTGCTGAAATTTTTATTTTTGTAGTCATATTAGTGTTGGGAGCATTTAGAGAGTATCCTTATTTTCAAATACCCGCTGCTGCAAGTGCCGTACTTTTTCTGAGTATTGTTTTAATGACAATTGGAGCTATTACTTTTTGGTTTAGATCTTGGGCAATAACGGGTGCAATTGCCATTTTCTTTTTAATTAATTACCTCATCACTATAGATTTTTTAAGCAAAACGCATTATGCGCATGGTCTAAATTACAAAACGGAAGCAGTAAACTATAATCAAAAAACAATTGATAAACTGACCAGCCCTAAAGCTTTAGCAGAAGATAAGGCTACTACTCTAAAGATTCTTAATAAATGGAGAGGCCAATTTAATGAAAAGCCAAAAATGGTTTTGCTCACAGCCAGTGGTGGTGGTCAAAGAGCCGCATATTGGACTATGAATGCACTTCAAAATGCTGATAGCATAACCAATGGTAATCTATTTAAACATACTGTAAGTATTTCGGGCGCTTCAGGTGGATTAATTGGAGCTGCATATTTCAGGGAATTAAAATATATGCAGAAAAAAGATAAAACCATTGATATCTATAATCCTAAATATCTTTCTAATATTGGTAAAGAGGCCTTAAATCCTATTATTTTTAGCTTGCTGACCAATGATATTTTTATTCGCTACCAATATTTTGATTATGGTGGATATAGCTACCCAAAAGATCGAGGATACGCTTTTGAGCAAAAACTCAATAAAAATTTAGACGGGGTTCTTGATAAGCGATTGATCGATTATAAAGAAGCAGAATTAAATGCAGAAATACCGATGTTGTTTCTAGCACCAACTAGTGTAAATGATGGTAGAAAGCTTTATGTAACGCCTAATAGTAGTTCCTATATGTCAAGCAAAAATATTACGAATGATTCTTTAAATGCACTAATGGACAATAGAAGCATTGACTTTTTAAGAATGTTCAAAAATCAGGATGCTGAAAATTTAAGTTTTTTAACTGCACTTAGGATGAGCGCTTCTTTCCCCTACATAACCCCCAACGTAAATCTACCTAGCGAGCCCAGTCTTGAAATTATGGATGCTGGATTAGCCGATAATTTTGGAGTAAGTGATGCTGTTTTATTTCTTTATAATTTCAAAGATTGGATTTCAGAAAATACTTCTGGAGTAATAATATTAACAATTCGAGACTCTAAAAAAGCAGCTATAATTGATAAAAGCCGAAATCTTTCCATACTCAAAAAGTTATCCACTCCAATTAGCAATATATATAGTAACTGGACGAATGTTCAGGATACACGTAATGATTTGCTTATTGAATATGCTTCTGAATGGTTTGAAGGTGATTTGATCCACGCAATGCTCACTTACGATGCTGGTATTGCTTTTTCTGATGATAGCTTAAGTAAATTAAAACATATTGAAGAAAGAGCTTCATTGAACTGGAGACTAACAGGAAGAGAAAAGTACAACATCAGAAATGCTATAAACAGTACTGAAAATCAAAAGACTCTACATTGGCTTAATCAATCTTTAAGTTCAGATGATTGATCCATGACAAATCTTGTTTTCGGTAATGCATCTGGATATTTCTCTTGAATAAACACCAGCATTTTCTCTCTTACCAAGCATCTCAAATCCCAAGCAGTGGGTGAATCTTTTGCAGACATCAATAATCTTATTTGCATAGACTTTTCTGTGCTATCAGTAACCTGTAAAACTTGATTATTTTTATTCCAAAGGTCAGTAGTTGCCAAAACAGCTTCAAATTCTTTTCTCAATTCATCAATAGGCACAGTATAATCTGTAAATAAGAAAACACTTCCAATGATATCTGCCGAATTTCTTGTCCAGTTCTGGAATGTCTGCTCTGTAAAGTAAGTGATTGGCAAAACTAATCTTCTCTGATCCCAAATCTTTACCACAACATAAGTCAAATTTATCTCCTCAATCCACCCCCACTCTTTCTCCACAAATACTGCATCCCCAATTTTGATGGGTTGGGTAAAAGCTATTTGAACTCCTGCCAATAAATTTCCAATTGTTTTTTGGGCAGCTAAACCAATGATAATACCTGCAACCCCTGCAGAGGTCAAAAAAGTGGCGCCATATTTCCTGACACCATCAAATTGCAATAAAAATAAGCTTAAGCCTATCATCACAATAAGAAAAACAATGATTTTTCGAACAAAAGTAACTTGAGTTAAAACTTGCCTTTCCTTAATGTTATCTGCTCTATCAACTTTAAATTTACTATTTAATACATCCTGTGAAAAATAAACTAATCTAACAGCTATTATGGTAAAAGAGGCTATAATTAAAGATTCAGAAATTAATAAAAGCCATTCAGTTAAACTTTTACTTAATTCAAAGCTGGGAATAAGGTTATGCATAATTAGCATAGGGATAAATAGAAAAACACTCCCATTAAAACGTTTTTCCAGGAGTTTTATAAGCGCTCTATCATCTTTCTTATTAAGAATGAAAAGAGTTTTAAAAAACACATATCGAATTATAATTCCTATGATGACAGAAAATAATGTAAATATTGCTAGGCGAATAAATGGCTGTTGCAATCCAAGCGGATTAAAAAAATCTATCATTTATAATCAATATATCTTTGTATGTAATCTTTAATCTGTTTTGTCTAAGATAAGATGAGGATTTTCAGCATCAAAAATTATTTAACACCTTTTGAGATATTTTTATATACATATATTTGCATGAAATAAAATCTTAGACTTCCATTGTGAAATTAAATAGAAGAAGAAAATTAGTTAGGTATCTAAATATTCTAGACCAACCCATCAGATTTAATCCTTTCGTTTTTAGTCGGAATTTTTTGTTATGGGCATTCCTAGGACTAATAGGGGGATTAATTGCTGGAATTTATTGGATAGGACTTGAGTTTTTAACTCACAAATTGGCATTCTTTAGTGATTGGCAAGTAATTCCTGCAATGGCAATTTGTGGCCTGTTAGCAGGTCTCATAATTCACTTCATTGGCGACCCTGGAGAAATACATTTGATTGTTAATAATATTCGATTTAACAAAGGGAAGCTAGATCCTAAAAACAACCCTTCTATGGTTCTCTCTTCTTTATTGTGTGTTGCTTCTGGTGGAAGCCTAGGACCTGAAGCTCCATTGGTCCAAGTAACTGGTTCCACGGGTACTTGGATTGGAAAATTATTTCGGCTGAAAGGTGAAGAATTAAGGTCATTAAGTATTGCTGGTATGGCTTCAGGTTTTACTGCTTTGTTTGGTGCTCCTCTTGGTGGTAGTTTATTTTCTTTAGAAATACTTCACCATAAACATGCTGTTGAATATTATAAAGCAATTATCCCAGCATTTGTCGCAAGTTGTTTTAGTTACTTAGTTTTCGCCTTAATCATTCATTTAGGACTTGGTCCAATATGGGATTTATCTGCTTATGAGTATTCTGGAATTTTCGACTTTGGTTATGCGGTTTTATTCGCAGTAATTGCGGTTGTTTTTGGGTGGGGGTTTATTTTTTGCACCAAATTATTCAAATCAATTTTCGAGAAAAGACCAATCCCTATTTATATCAAAACTTTAATTGGTGGGATATTACTTGGTATTATTGCATATTTCTTGCCAATAACAAGATATTTTGGACATCACGAAATTAACGAGCTATTATCTAGTAATTTTCCTTTGACTTTATTGATTGCAATTTTGATTTTTAAAATTATTGCCATTTCAATTACTGTGACTTCAGGTTGGAGAGGTGGATTTATTATACCTCTATTTTTTGTAGGGGCAACAATTGGGCTTATAATATATCAAATATTTCCTTCAATAAATCTAACATTGGCAATCGTTAGTTGTATGGCTGCAATAAATGCTTGTGTTACTCGAACACCAATGAGTACTACAATTTTACTAGCTACTTTAACAGGATTTGGACATTTCATTCCAATATTGTTTGCTAGTTTGACTGGATATTTTTTGGCGCCAAGAATACCTTTTATTGGCTCACAATTGGGAAATAAAAAAGCCGAGTAAAAACTCGGCTTCATTTTCTATTTTAATTTATCTTTTGTCTCTTTAATGATTTTTTCGAATCCTGCTGTTGACGAGAAAAATGCATCACTCAATTCCTGAGCAGCTATATCACCAAAGTTCTCAACTCTGGTATATTTTTCTTCCAACTCATTTTGGAGCTTTTCTAACTTTTCAAGATTTTCTGAAATCTCCTCTTTTCTATCAGCTTGAGAATTTCTTGCCTCAGCTTTCAAAAGCTCAAATTCCGTTTTTAACTCATTTATTCTCTCTGTAGAAGAGTTCTTAAATTCATCGTATTTTTCCATCAATCCGTTCGTTTTAAATTAAAAATTATTCAAATGCAGGAATACCTGTAATTTCTTTTCCTAATATCAACAAATGAATGTCATGTGTACCTTCATACGTCACAACAGACTCGAGGTTTGCCATATGACGCATCATTGGGTATTCTCCAGTAATTCCCATACCTCCATGAATCTGTCTTGCTTCTCTTGCAATATTTAATGCCACCTCCACAGCATTTCGCTTGGCCAAGGAAATTTGAGGAGTGGTAGCCTTGCCTTCATCCATCAATTGTGCAAGTCTATAATTCAATAATTGCGACTTAGTAATTTCAGTCAACATTTCAGATAACTTCTTCTGTGTCAATTGGAAAGAAGCAATTGGTTTTCCGAATTGAATACGCTCTAAAGAATATCTTCTGGCTGAATCATAACAATCCATAGCTGCACCAATAGCTCCCCAAGCAATACCAAATCTTGCAGAATCTAAGCACTTCATCGGAGCTCCCAATCCGGATTTACCTTCTAATAAATTTTCTTTAGGAACTTTTACGTTATCAAATACTAACTCTCCTGTAGTACTTGCTCTCAATGACCATTTTCCATGAGTCTCAGGAGTAGTGAACCCTTCCATTCCTCTTTCTACTATCAATCCATGAATTCTTCCTGATTCATCCTTTGCCCAAACGACCGCTACATCACATTTAGGTGAGTTGGAAATCCACATTTTAGCACCATTCAGTAGATAATGATCGCCTTTATCTTTAAAGTTTGTAGTCATTCCACTCGGATTAGAACCATGATCTGGCTCTGTTAATCCAAAACTTCCTAACCACTCTCCTGATGCTAATTTTGGCAAATATTTTTTACGCTGTTCTTCATTTCCAAAAGCATAAATCGGATACATCACCAAAGATCCTTGAACAGAAGCTGTTGATCTCATTCCAGAATCACCCCTTTCAATTTCTTGCATGATAAGTCCGTAGGAGATATAATCTAATCCTCCCCCACCATATTCTTGTGGAATAGTAGGGCCAAAGGCACCTACATCACCAAATTTCTTTACAATTTCATAGGGAAAATGAGCATTTTGTGCCCACTCTTCAATATTCGGACTGATTTCCTTTTTTACAAAATCTCTTATTGATTGTCTGATTAATTTATGCTCTTCGGTTAGTAATCCGTCTAAAGCGTAAAAATCAGGTGATTCAAATTGATCGGTTGATTGATTATTCATATGTATTAGTCGTTTTTATTTTTTGTAGCTTTGTAAGCTCATTTGAATAGTGCAAATTTAAAAGTATTTTTAAGAAACCTTCAAAAAAGGCGAAAATTGCAAGAACCATTATTTTTTTAGACTATGAACAAAGACCAAATCAATCAAAATTTGGAAAAGCTTAATCTTAAGTACCAGTCAATGGGGCAGGACTTATCCGCCTATCTGGATGGATTACTTTTATCCAATTATACCACATACTGGGACTATATTAATATAGACACTCTATTAACCTTACAAAAGCCTAAAACTGACTTCCCTGATGAGGAGATTTTCATTATGTATCATCAAATTACGGAGCTTTATTTCAAAATGTGTTTGAATGAGATGGAGCAAATAGCCAATAATGGAAAAATTATTGGTGAAAACGGAGAAGATTTAGGTTGGAATGAGACATTAAATGTTAATTTTTTCATCAAAAGACTAAATCGAATGAATCGTTATTTTGAGACCTTAACTCAATCATTCGACATCATGGTGCAAGGAATGGAAAAAGAGCAATTTCAAAGGTTCCGGATGGCACTTTTACCTGCCAGTGGTTTTCAATCAGCACAATATCGATTGATAGAATTTGCTTCCACCCCATTAATTCAATTAGTAAGAAAAGAGAAGAAAAATGAGTGTAAAGATGCTCCAATAGAGGATAAATATAAGCATATCTACTGGAAACAAGGGGCTACTGAAGTAGAAACAGGACAGAAAACACTGACTTTAGAGCAGTTTGAAAAAAAATATAAAAATGAATTTATCAACTGGATAAAACGTTTTGAGCAAAAAAATATATATCAAAAATACCATGAACTAGATAATGACTCCAAAAACAATAAAGAGTTGAAAGAAGCTTTAAGAAATTTTGACTTAAATGTGAATATTTTTTGGCCACTGGTTCATTACAAATCTGCAGTTAGATATTTACAAGAAAAAAATAAGGATGTAGCAGCCACTGGCGGTACAAATTGGCAGCAATATTTGCCCCCTAGATTTCAAAAACGTATATTCTTCCCTGAATTATGGTCCGATAAGGAAAAGGAAGAATGGGGAAAAGGATGGGTAGTTAAAGAAGTATTTGGAGAAAAATAAAATGAAAACTGTTTTCAGCATCATATTGATAGTGATACCGACATTACTATTTGCACAAAGCAAAGAGGTTAAAGTCTATTATGATGACGAAAGAGAACATTTGAAGGAGCGCTATTTTGTAAAAGATTTAGATCCTGGCGTTCTATATGGAACTTATGAATCCTATTACATTTCAGGCGAGCTAAAGAATAAAGGACAGTACGTTGATGATGAAACTTATGGTCAATGGAAATATTATTACGAGAGTGGCAAATTGAAAATGCAAGGACAACTCAAAGATAATTCTAATCATGGATTATGGTCTTATTATTTTGAGAATGGGGAACTCAGAATGGAAGGAAAAATTTACCAAGGCTTACGTCAGGGAAATTGGAAATATTTTTACGAGACAGGAATTTTAAAAAGCGAAGGAGAATATATTGATGATTTAAAAAATGGTTTATGGACTTATTACTCTGAAAATGGTGGATTAAAAGCTAAAGCGATTTACAAAAATGGTGATGGTATTTATAAAGAATTTTATCCTAATGGTAATTTAAAATCCGAAGGCTTTATAAAAGATGAGAAAAGTGATAGCCTATGGAAAAATTATTATCAATCAGGAAGCCTGAAATCCAAGGGGAAATATTCCGAAGGTGCCAAAGAAGGAAAATGGACTTATTTTTACGAAGATGGTATCGTGTCGGGAGAAGGTGATTATATTGATAATTTAAATCATGGGAAATGGGTTTATTACCATCCCAATGGGCAAGTAAGTGCTGAAGGTGCTGAAAGAGAAGGCAAAAAAGAAGGGTATTGGAAGCTATATTTTGAGGATGGAGGATTAAAGGGTGAAGGTATATATGATGCAGGCAGCGGGGAATACAAAGAATTCTATGAAAGTGGGAAATTAAAGGTAAAAGGCGCTGTGATGGATGGTAAAAGTGAAGGCAAGTGGGAATATTTTTACGAATCAGGTGAAAAAGAAGGTGAAGCTGAGTTTCAAAAAGGAAAAGGAGAATACACTGGGTATTATCGAAATGGTGATAAAAAAATGCTTGGTGTAATTGAAGATGGAGTAAAGACAGGCACTTGGGAATTGTATGATCATAATGGAGAATTAGCAGGATATTATAAGCCCATATATGAAGATTATGAACCACTGTTGAGAACAGCCAAAAGTCCGACAGATTTAGCTGATGATAATTTACAATACAACAAACCAGATTACAGATATAAATCAAAAAGCAGTTCCTACTTCAAATCTAGAAATAATGATTTCCCAACTTTAATACTTCAAGTAAATCCTTTCAATATGCTCTTTGGCGATTTACAGGTTTCTTTGGAACATAACATCCAGCAAAGGATTGGATATGAGCTGTTGTATCACACCTTTAGAAATCCTTTTTTTGCTAATTCCTTAAACCTAAGGGCAGGTGATAATTTTTTCGAAGGATTTGGTTTTAGTCTAAGACAAAGATTCTACCATAAAGACACGAAATTTGGAATGCCCTATTTTGGGCATTCACTGTCCTACACTAATGTAAATAGATTTAAATATTACGAAGACAAAACACAAACCGATGTTGTTTCTGCTGAAATGAACGCTCATGGAGTACGATATGGTTTATTAGTCGGAAGTAGGATTTTACAAAACCTGAACGATAATGGTTTTACATTTGACATTAATCTAGGCATCAATTTTAATTATTATTTCTATGGTGAAGTGAAAAACGAAGGGCAGAAAAATGAAATTTTTGATGAATTGATCAACCAACCTTTTAAAGTTCAACCGATAGTAGGGCTTTCCTTTGGCTATGTTTTTAAGCTTAAGAATGTTAAAACATTAAATCCATAGCGTTTATTAAAATTGATTATGATAGAAAAAGAAGTAGTTTTAAAGCCTGAAGAGGCTTTCAACGAAGAAGAAGTTTTGGCAATCATCCAACAAAAGCTGGGATTAAAATCCACCCAAAATTTCAGAATTGCCAAACGCTCCATTGATGCCCGTTCAAAGGAGATAAAAGTGCGCATTAAAGTAGAAATTGTAGATAACACCCCCCTTCCCGAAAGGATAAATTATAAAATTGAAGACTTACCAAAAGTACATAATGCCAGTCAATCTGCAGTAATAATTGGAGCAGGCCCAGCAGGCATGTTTGCGGCATTAAGATTAATTGAATTAGGCTGGAAACCCATTATCCTGGAAAGAGGAAAAGATGTCAGAGCAAGAAGAAGAGATTTAGCTGATATTAATAAAAAGCATATCGTCAATGCTGAAAGTAATTATTGTTTTGGAGAAGGTGGTGCCGGCACTTATTCAGATGGCAAACTCTATACCCGCTCTAAAAAAAGAGGAGATATATACAGAATTTTGGAAATCTTAGTTGCTCATGGTGCTAAGGAAGATATCATGATTGATGCTCACCCACACATTGGTACTAATAAATTGCCTAAAATCATCCAGGAAATTCGTGAAAGCATTATAACTCATGGTGGTGAAGTACATTTCGAAACGAAAGTGACAGGCTTTAAAGTAGAAGATCATGAACTTAAATCTGTTTCTACAGCCAACGGAAGGGAATTCAAATCTGATGCATTCATTCTGGCAACAGGTCATTCTGCAAGGGATATTTTTTATTTATTGCATGATAGCAAAATACTAATTGAAGCTAAACCATTTGCTTTAGGTGTCAGAGTAGAGCATCCACAGAAAGCCATAGACAAGATTCAATATAAGTGTGAAGACAGAGGAGCTTATTTACCGGCCTCCTCTTATGCATTAGTTCATCAAACCTATTATAAAGATAAACAGAGAGGTGTCTTTTCTTTTTGCATGTGCCCTGGCGGATTTATAGTGCCTGCCGCTACGGAAAGCGGTGAAATTGTCGTAAACGGAATGAGTCCATCAAGAAGGGATTCTCGCTTTGCTAATTCAGGAATCGTAGCGGCTATTGAACTGGAAGATATACAAGAGTTTGAGCGTTTCGGTCCATTAAAAGGCTTGGAATTGGAAAAATCCATAGAACAAAATGCTTGTAAAATTGCCGGTAATACTCAAACTGCTCCAGCGCAACGATTGATTGATTTTACACAAGGAAAACTAAGCAAAGATTTACCGGACACCTCCTATCAGCCAGGTTTGCATTCTGCACGAATGGATGAAGTTTTACCTCCATTTATTGCAGAAAGACTTAAAACAGCTTTTAAGGCATTTGGTAAAAAAATGAAAGGTTATTTTATAAATGATGCCATTATTGTGGGGGTTGAAAGCAGAACCTCTTCCCCTATTCGTATCCCTCGTGATAAAGAATCGTTAGAGCATATAGAAACCAAAAGGCTTTTTCCTTGTGGAGAGGGTGCAGGCTATGCTGGAGGTATAGTTTCAGCTGCTATGGATGGAGAACGATGCGCGGAAAAAGTGGTAGAACATTATAAAAACAAATCATGAGTAAAAAGACAGTAATCATTGGAGCTAATAAAAACCCTTCAAGATATTCATATTTCGCAGCAGATAGATTAACCAATTCAGGACAAGAAAACGTACCTGTAGGAATCAAAAAAGGTGAAGTTTTCGGTGAAGAAATTTTAGATATAAGAGAATCTCCAAAAGTGGAAGATGTAGATACCATTACCCTTTATTTGGGGGCCAGACATCAGCCAGAATATTATGATTATTTGCTCAGCCTCAATCCAAAAAGAATTATTTTCAACCCAGGAACTGAAAATTCTGAATTAGTGAAGCTAGCTAATGAAAAAGGTATTGAAACAGAATATGCTTGCACACTTGTCATGTTAGGAAGTGGAGTTTATTAAATAAAACTAAGGAATTAAAAAGATTAAATTACACTATTTTCAGTAGATTATTTTATTAATAAATTTTACCTATTAAGATAATTAAAGCGTAATAAAGCCTTTTTTTATATTTAACAGTCTTTCTTTTTATCTCGCCTATCTTCGTAAAAAATTATAAAATATGAAGATAAGAGATCTTGCCATTCGCAAAAAATTCATTCTTTCCTTTTCCTTATTGCTAATCATGATGCTTATCGGTGGATTGGTTGTAGGTTACTTATGGAGCCAAGTAGATGAATATCAGCAAGTAAAATCAGATGTTGCCGAAACAATGATGCGTTTTGACAATGCTCAAAAAATCGAACAGGATTTCCTTATTTTTGGATGGAAAGAAATTGATTTTTTAGAGGATGGAAAAAGTAAGTTTACACAACAATTCTTTTCTGAGGTTGAAACAGTAGAAAAATCACTAGAGCAAAAAATAACATCTGAATTCATTAATAAGAAGGATTTAGCAGGTGATTTCCGCTCTATCCTAATCTCTATTATTAGCTATAAAAAATCTTTTGATGATTTACGAAAACTACTTTATACCAGAGGCTTTAAAGATCATGGTTTAGAAGGGGAAATGCGAAGTTTTGCACATGATCTCCAGAAACGTCAATCAGCAGAAGAAAAAGTATTTGCCTTTAGCTTAAGAAGACATGAAAAAGATTTTGCTTTGAGAAAGGATATGGGCTATACCGATAAATTACATAAAACTGCCGATGAATTTATAGGGTTTGTAGAGGAAGCCAAAATTGAAGAATATCCACATATGACAGCTGGGTATAAAAACAAAACAATTGATGACATAAAAGCTTACAAAAACCATTTTGATAAAATTGTTCAAACCGAAATCGCTATCGGGCTAAATGAAAAATCAGGGCAATTCTTACAGATAAATCGGAATAAAAAGGAAACAGAACCTATAATCTCCTTTTTGTATCAAAAAATTAATAAACAAAACGAATCCTTGAGACAAACCGCTTCTATCATGATAGGATTTACACTCATATTACTTTTAATTACAGTCTTTGGACTTGTATATTATCTAAGAAAAACGGTTTCTAAACCTATCCTCAAGCTTGATAATATTGTAAAGAAGGTATTATCAGGAGACAGCCATGCAAGCAAGGATCTTCAGCATGATGGAAAGGATGAAATTGGAAGTCTTTTTCGAAACTTTAGCCTAATGCTAGATAATTTGAAAGAAAATTTAAAATTAATAAAGGATAAAAATGATTCTTTAGAGCTCAAGGCAAAGCAAGATGAAATCAGAAGTTGGAATATTGAAGGTTTAAGTCATTTTTCGGATTTAATGAAAGGTAATAATTCTAATCTAGATGAATTTGCAAATTCTATTATAAGTGAGACCGTAAAATATTTAGGAGCTAACCAAGGAGCATTCTTTATTTTAAATAATGAAAATGAGGAGCCAATTATGGAAATGAAAGCTTGCTATGCTTTTAATAAAAAGAAATATATCAATAAAAAAATCGAAAAAGGGGAAGGCTTGGTTGGGCAAACTTGGTTGGAAGGCGAGTCGATTTATATGACCGATGTTCCTTCTTCCTACATCAATATCACCTCTGGCTTAGGAGACGCGCCTCCACGCTCCATCATGATTTTACCACTAAAAACTGAACAGCAAATAGTAGGCATCTTGGAAATTGCTTCATTTCAAGAATTTGAAAAGCATGAGCAAGATTTATTAACTGAACTGGCCAACAGATTAGGAAGCGTGATAGAATCGATTAAAATGCAGGAGAAAACTCAAAAACTGTTAGAACAATCGCAGGAAATGACAGAGGAAATGCAAGCTCAAGAAGAGGAAATGCGCCAAAATATGGAAGAACTCCAAGCTACACAGGAGAAAATGAGCAGAAACCAAAAATCATTAAATGAAGCCATTAACTTTAAAGATTTGCAAATAAATATGATGAATAGCCTTTTAGGAAAAGTGTATGAAGGCATTATTTTCATAAATACAGATTATCAAATAGTGGCTTCCAATAATTATTTGATAGAAGACCTTCATTACAGTGAAAACGATTTAATGGGCAATCATGCTGAATTGATATTCAAAACTTCTTTGAAAAAGAAAATAGAGGCACTTCAAAATGATCCAGATTTTATTTTAACAGGTGTTTCGGAAAGACAGGAAGCGAAAATTATGGATAAATTTAGCAATACCTTCGATTCACGATTTGTGATTACCAAAATAGAGCAAAAAGGAGAGATTTTCTATGCTATACTTTTCAATAAAAAAGATGCTGAATTTGGAAAACGAGTATTAAAACATCTATTTCAAGCGAAATAAAATTAGACTTTCAGAGTAATAAACTCACTAGAATTCAAGACTTCTATTTCGCTGAAATAGAAGTCTTCTTTATTTTCGGTTAAGATAACATTGCAAAGCATTCGCTCTGCTGCATAATATTCAAAACCATCCTCAAGATCATATATTTTTTTATTCGCTAATGCTTTTTCAACTCCATCTTGGTCAGCATCCGCAATTTTAATATGCTGACATAATAAAGAAATCTTCTCTTTGGCTTTAGCCTCACTTACTTTCTTGGATGCAAAATAAAAAGCAATTGCGAGACAAATTGGAGAAGTATAAAATTCAAAAGTGGATTTCCCAGCTAAACTTAAAATTCTAGCACTGTGATTAAAGAGAGGGTATTCTTTATTAAGTACGGATACTATGATATTTGCATCCAAAAAGATTCTCATTTTTTGGATGATAAATATTCTCCTTTCATATCCTTTCTTTTACGGACTTTAGTATGATATTCGGCTTTGCCTTCAGCAAGCTGATTCACCCAATCTGCCACAGGCAATTCATCTAGGGATTTATACTCACCAGTAGTGATTTGTTTTAAAAGAAACTCAGTAAGACGGGACAAACTGATGTTATTTTGGTCTGCAAATTGCTTAGCCTGCCCTATTATTTCCTTATTGAAGGATAAAGTTACTTTAGCATCCATTGTTACTCACTTTAATTATACGACTAAATTAAAAATATTACACGTATAAAACAAACATTAGATGAAAAATGAATAACTATAAAACAACAAGAAGAATCAAGAGCTATTAATTAATCTCCATTAAAACCGTATAACTGTTTAATTTTCCATTTTTATCATATTGCTCACTTCTGACAACACCAACATTTTTAGCTATCCATTCCACGTTTTTGGTTTCTCGAGTCATCATCATATCTAATTTTATAATAGAATTAATCTTATAAGTATCATAGGTTCCTGCAGGGACTTGAATCTCTTCCTTAGCCATTACTTTCCTATCTTGGATTTTAATTTCCATATTCATTTGCATCGGGCCTGCAATAGTCATTTTAACCCCACCATCTTCCAGATATTGACCAACTTCCAGATTTTCAGGAATGGTAATGGCTTCAAATTCCATTTCCATATCCATGCTCTTAAAGCTTTCCATAGTTTCTTCGGGTATGTATTTGGACATATCCATTTCCACCACCCCATCTTTACAAGTAAATTCCACTTCTTTCTCCATCACCACTTTATCTTTTTTATCATAAGAAATAAGCATCACATTAGCAGTAAGCCTACCATCCTCTTCCTCTGTCAGCGATAAAACCTCATAGCTTTGTTTGCCTTGATATTTATCTTTGGCGTTATAATTGGCTGAAGTCCATTTTCTACCTTCTTCCAATAAGAAATAAGGATTACAATCTGATTGTGAGAGTGATTTGAATGGGATAGATAAAATAAAAATTAATGCCAGTCCTTTCAGTAAGTTTTTCATAATTCGGTGGTTTAGTTTTTACCAAATTACAATTTTATCTTGATAGTGGCAATAATGTTTAAGTTGTGGAAATTTTAATTTATAGGTTTTTGACACAAGCGAAACGTTTGCGCCAGTTGTGAGATGGTCGGTATGCCACCGATCTTATGGAATCTATAAAATCTAAAGAATTATTACTCAGGCTGAACATCAATTAGCATATAAGAAAAGAAATAACCTCTTGAGGACATTAACTGAAAATACAATCCTTCTTTGGTTACTTTGTAGGTATTTTGGTATACCTTATCATTAGGAAGGTTTACTTCCTCTACAACTTTAAATTGATTATCTATAATTTGTAAAAAATATTCATTCTCATTTTTTGTTTCATTTTTAACTCTGATAACACGATAATATAAATCTCGATACTTATCATAAGTAATAGGGTGGTATGTGTTACTCCTAATAGAACTTTTCATGATATCTCTTAAACCACCATTTTGATTGATTTCTACAACAGATTCTATCTTGGCAGATTTTACCTCATTAGCACTTATGGAATTATCATTAAAATCATAGACGTAAATAGTCGAATGATTAGGGAATGAGTAAACCAACCGGTCTTCCAACTCTATAATGGATGGTTTGTCCAAAATTCCATAATTAATGCCAGACCTAAATAATTCGGGATAAGGTAAATTGGGTTCAATTTCTACGGATTTTGTATCAAAATTTAATTTACAGAAAAGTGGAGCTGTATAAAACTCAGGTGTATTCGCTTCTAAATTTACTGGAAATAGTCTCATATAAACCGATTTTTTATCATGAGACAATTCCATTTTTACTGTATAGCTTATCGTAATACTTCCATTTATTACGTAATCATTACTTAGATCTTCAGCCAAATTCGAATAATTAAATCTATCTAAAATCTTCCCTTTATGATTGATAGTAATCCATTCTTGTGATGGTTTTAGAAAAATCTCATCTTCTGTTACAAATAATTTAGAAATCGTCTTAATTCTATTAGGCCCATCTCTTTCTAATTTGATTGTTTGTTTGGTTTCTTTATTGTTGAGATCGATGAATTGCAAAGAGTGATCAAAGTGATTATAGCCAACAAATAAATTTTGCTCATCCAGAATATCATAATTTACATAATAGTCTAGAAATTCAGGAGAGATTTTAAATTTAACAGTATCTATATTGATTTTGTAGGCAATATTGCTTGTTTCATTACTTTTACAACCTATAAATAGGAAATATGTTAAAACTAATAGTAAGCACTTACCTAAAGTTGAAAAAATAAAATTTAGTTTAATTCCCATTGAATAATTGTTTTTTAATAAACCTGGAACAAACTAAAAGTTTCCAGTTAAGATAATGAGTTGGAAGAGAGCCTTATTAAATTCAATAAATAAGTAAACTTAAAATATTTCTAATGCCACCGTCAAATACATTATTGATCAAATTCTAAATTATATTTTTGTGTCTCATGCCTGGGGACAGAAATTGTATCGTAGTCGTATATATAGGTAGAGTCATTTATAACAGTTGTTTTTACTAAAAAAATTGGTACCTCTGCAGCGACATCTATCTTATGCATAAATTCACTTTTGCTGGAACTCCAAGAAAGACTGTACCCACTTGCATGCTCAAAATTCACACCTAAAGGGAACAAAATACTTAGTAAATAATAATTTTCTACATTTTCAAACTCTTCAAATTCAATAATCAATTTAGTATTATATGGCATTACATAGTCTATAACTAATATGCTATCATTATTTAACTGGGGCAAACTAAATTGATGAAAGTCTTTATCGGGTAATTTGAAATAGTCTTCGTTATTTTCAATAATAACTTCGTAATGCCCTTCATTTTCAGCTTTAAACTTCAACAAATAGGAACCACTATCATCAGTCTTAGTGATGGCTAAAATTTTTGACTTAATAAAATTTCCTACTACATAATCGTACCATCTCACTTTCAAGGTCACATTTTTTACTGGTTCATTTCCGTCCCCAGTAAAAATATGCCCCACGACTACAGCACAATCACCCTTACACTCGGGCTTAAATATTGTTTCTCTGATTTCGCAAGAAATAAAAGTGGAAAGAAATATAACTAAAATCAGAAAGCTTAAAACAGGTCGACACATCATGAATTGTATATGACTAAGATACAGAATTATACTAAAATTACCACCTGAAAAAGATAACGAATTAAGCTAACAACCGGAAAAAAATACATATTTGAAATTTTCAGGCTCAAAGAAATGCTTAATAAAGTATTTACAAGAACCAATGAACAAGTTCAAAAAGAATACTAAATTTATTATAAAATTAAATTGGCTTCTTATTTTAGAAGTTCTGCCTGCATTACCTCTACTATTTTTGCCTTCAAATAAGGTAAATCTTTTTGATTCATCCCTTCGGTAATAATTGGCTCCAGCACCTTAACATTTACGGTACCTGGCTTCATTAGGAAACTACTGGGCTTCATCAGTTTAGCTGCACCTTTTATCACAACTGGCAAAATTGGGGCTTGTGCATCTATGGCTATTCTAAAAGCTCCATCATAAAAGCCTTGAAGTGGCTTATCCGTTCGGTTCATAGTACCTTCAGGAAATACCAAAATAGAATTTTCGTTTTCCAGTACTTCATTCAATCGGTCTTTACTTTTTTGTCTGCTTCGAGGATTAGATCTGTCCACTACTTCAGTAATAGTCTTAATTATTATTCCAAAAATCGGAATCTTAGTCAATTCCTTTTTTGCTAAAGCTTTAAAAGGAGCATCAATTGCCTGAGGAATGGCAGGCGTATCTAGAAATGAGGTGTGATTAGAGATAATCACATAATTCTGACCTTTTTTGAAGTGTCCCTTTCCTTCAACTTTATAAATGATACGATTAAAAAAGCTAAACAGAAAAGACCATAATCGAATAGCTTTAAAGCTTAACTTACTCCCTTTTTTTGAAATTAGTGATGGAATTATGAATACAGGAAAAAGGATGATCATGAAAACATGAAAAACCAGTAGTGCCCAAATGGTATAGATGAATTGGAAAAATTTCAGCATTTATTCTGTAATAAAATTATTATTTGTAAGAACAAAGATGCTGAAATTTCCTGTTTTAGGCTTAATTTTATTGGAAATATATGGCTAGACACTAATAAACAAAGATATCTACCATTTTATCTAGAGCTACCAACACCCCTATAATCCCCTCCAGGGGATAGTTCTCAAAGATTTATATCACCAAAAATGAACAAGTTTTATCACATTTTTCGAAACTTATAAAAAAATGGAATAGTATTAAATTAAAAAGTCATTGCAAATCGGTGCGACTCCCCCCTTGAGGGGGGCGAAGGGGGGGGGGTGTCCTAGTTGACCCGACATTACAAATTGAGCATTTTTACTCATCCTAAAAATTCACCTACTAAACATTATAAAAGCTCCCCAGTAGTAAGGGTGTTTATATTCGTTTAGCATTGCCAATTGTGCTGATCTAAAAGCATCTGGTATGGCTTTACCTTGTACATTTTCCCTGTAAAATCCTGACATTAATTTTTGAGTGGCGGTATCATCAACTTTCCATAAACTCATAACCAGTGATTCAGCACCTGCCACAATAAAGGCTCTTTGTAGACCATAAACGCCCTCTCCCGCTTTCACATCTCCTTTACCCGTTTCACAAGCAGAAAGCACTACCATCTCTGTATTATTCAAATTTAGATTTATGGCCTCGTATGCGGAGAAAAATCCATTATCACTCTGATTAAAAGATTGTGAACTTCCTGAACTTTCTTCTGCCCCAGCACCGGTCAACAATAAGCCTGAACGCAACAGTGGATTTTGTCTTATATACTGCAACTGCACCCCGAACAAATTGTCATTTGCTTGTTTATCCTCTAAAAAGTAACCGTGGCTTGCCAAATGCAAATATTTAGGAGATTGAACTTGCTTTAAATTCGATTCATTGGCTTCGTTGCTTAGGTATTTTTGCATTTTCATGCTAGGCGAAAGGTATTTTGAAATTTCCTGTATTTCTTTTCTCGTGCCTGGCAATTGCGCAATACTTTGACTATTAAAGTTAGGATCTCCCATTAAGAAGGCTGTTTGCTGGCCAGCAGATTGAGCTGATTTTTCAAATAATATATCATTTGGATGACCGATATAGCGAATATCATGATCTTGAATCAAATATTTTCCATTCGGCTGTTGCAAGGTATTCATATTGACCTGATTGTAAATTCCATCGGGAGAAATATATATTCTGCTCGCATTACCAATTTCATTTTCTAAACTCTTCCAATATTGAGCATAGGAATAATCATCTTTCATTTTTTGATTGATGACATTATTGTAATATGAATAATATCTGTTTTCTAATAGATTTCCTTCTTTATTAATAATAATGCTAGGTTTTTCCTGCCCCTTCTTCAATATCACATAAGCATAGGCATTTTTAGAAGTCAATTGCTTATCATAAATCGGATATTGTACAATTTCAACTATCACCTGACCTGTTTTCAACTTATTAAAAAGAGCTTTATAATCCGTATTTCTACCTTCATAAGCACTTGAAAAGGCTTCTGATTTAACAGACAATTCCCTTTCAGTTTGATTGGTAGCATTCTCCAGAGAATCTACATTGAGTGACTGTTCTTTAATTTCTTCATCACTTAAAGCATAAGCATTGGCCAGTTGCTGTTTTTGATCCAACCATTGCTCATAAAGCGCGGTCAATTCCTCATCATTTTGGCTAAAAATAGCATTTCTTAAAGCTGTAGAAGCACTTAATAGAATCCCCTTGGTAGATAATCTGTAGCGCATAAAATCTTCTAACAACTCTGGATATTCCTGATGATTTTCTAAAGCAAAATTATAGAATCGGAAGAATCGTGGTTTCAGTTGTTCCCAATATTTCGTTTTTTCAGCCTCACTTAATGCAGGGAAATAATCTTTTATAAATTCCTTACTAGTTTCCATCACTCTTTTAAAGTAACTATTCGCTGATTCTATCTGGCCATTAGCCCAAAACCATAGAGCCAAATCTTCCTGGCTTTTCACAACCTTAGGATGTGTTTTGGATAATTTTCTTTCTCGGGTATATAGTGCTGATTGCAATAATGGCTCAGCTTTTTCATTCTCACCTAAAAAGCGGTATAGATTACCTAAATCGGATTGAGTACCTGCTGTAGTCAAATGTTCTGCTCCGAACTTATCCTGATATATTTCCAATGCCAGCTTTAAAGCCTCTTCCGCTTTATCATACTCGCCCTTTTCTACATACAATGCCGCAATGTTGGATTTCATATGGGCATAGTCAGGGTCATTTTTAGCATTAAGTTTTAATCTACTTTCCTGTAAATCGAGTACTTGCTGGAACGTATTTTCTGCAGTTTCTAAATCTCCATTTTCCTGTTCTAGAATAGCTTTATTAGTCAAAAATTGAAGATATGTACTGTTTTTCTCTGTCAAACTTTCTTTAGCAATATCTGAGCACTCTCTCATCAAACCCAAAGCCTCATCTACCCTACCCATATATTGATTTAAAATAGCTTCATTATTTAGGTAGATAGCATAAGGAAGCATTTCATTTTCCTTTTCCGCATTCAGTTTTCTTCCCAGTTGTTGGATAATTCTTTCTGCTTCAATAAAATTTCCCAAATTAATTTGAAGCACCGCATAATTATTTAATTCGGCCAAATATCCTATACTTTCTTCTCCTTGCAGTTTTTCCCAACCTTCTAAAGCTTTTTGAGTAAATTCTTCTGCCTTAGTATAACGACCCATATCACTATAGAGCAAACCTAATAAGCCAATGCTTTTTAAATAATTGGGCTCATTAGTGCCGGAAATTTGTTCATATTTAAGTTTAGCCAACTTCAAATTTGTTTCCGCCATGAATTGATTGCCCATATTATAATTTAGGCGGCCAAAATCATATATATCACGAGCGGCCTCCAAATCAGTCTGGGGTTCATCATCTCGTAAAAGGAAATTCGCTGTCTTGATTAAGCCTTCTCCCTTTTGTTGATTTTCAAATGATTCTGTTTTATCCAAAAATGCGATAGCATAGTTGAAAGAAAGTGTATCATAACTCTCTCGTTTTTCTTCCGTTTTTTCAACTAATTTATCTTTCACTAACTTTTCTGCTTGCTTTTTCAGAACATTTCCAACTCCAAACTGTGCGATGGATTTTTGCGTGAACAAGAATAATGAAAGAAAGAAAAAAATTCTGACAATTACTTTTAAGAAAAATGACATGGCTAAAAATTAGTTTTGTTTTTGTTAATGCTAATAAAAATGAACAATTTTCATAAAAATAAGTAAAATAATTAGTGATATATCCATAATCAAACTCAAGAAGTTTAATTTCTGACCAATTTTTTAATATGATGAAAAAAATAAGAATGCCTAAGATAGTTCCTGATTACAAAAACAGGGAAAAAATTATCTTAAGAGACTTTTTAGCTTTAGAGAGAACTACATTAGCAAACGAAAGGACACTCTTTGCCTATATCCGAACAAGTCTATATTTAATCTTAGGTGGAATAGCCTTTTTGAAAATGGAGAGTTTGCAAACAATACAATGGTTAGCCTATTTATCATTTGGTATAAGTTTTCTCATGATCGTTTATGGTTTGATTCGTTATTTCAAACTTAAACGTAAGCTTCAAAAATTTTACCACGAAGATCAAATGCTTGCTTTTGAAGAAGAAAAGGAAAAACAAGAAGCTGAGTGATTTTTATTGCATTTTTTAATTAGTTTAGATATTAGTGTTTGTACCTTTGTAACCGAATTCAGATTATACCCTTATGTACCCAATAAAAAAAGTAATAATAGGATTAGATTTAAGTGAGTTAGATCAAACTATGGTGGAGTTTGCAGATTTCTTAGCCAATGCTCCGGCCGTAGAAGATATTTATTTTGTAAATGTTATTAAAAACCTATATGTTCCTAAAGAAGTACTGAAAGAGTTTCCCGATATGGTGGAAAATGCCATCAAAGAAAGGAAAACCGAAATGGAAAAAAAGGTAGCAAAATTTTCAACTGGAGAACATAATACTAAGTTCCACTTTAATGTTTTAAATGGAAAGATTGCCGATAGTATATTGAAATTCACGAAAGAAAAGGATATAGATCTTATCGTGATGGGCAGAAGGGAGAAAGCAAATGAGAGCGGTGCACTTTCTCAAAGATTGGCTAGAAGAGCAGCATGTAGCTTATTAATTATCCCTGAGGGCACTAGTCCAAAGATGGATAGAATATTGGTTCCGAGCGATTTTTCTGACTATTCAAAGTTAGCTTTGGAAGAAGCTATCAACATTGCTCGTAGTAATCAAAACGCTACTGAAATCACCATTCAAAACGTATTTACAGTCCCTACCGGATATCATTATACTGGAAAATCTTTTGAGGAATTTACGGAAGTAATGCGGAAAAATGCGGTGAAAAATTACAAGAAGTTTATTAGCAAAATTGATACAAAAGAAATCAAAATAAATGCGGTTTATTCTCAAGATACAAATGAGGATGTTACAACAGACATGGTTGAAAAAGCCCACGAATTAAATGCTAATGCTATAATCATTGGTGCAAAAGGCAGAACTTCTACTACAGCTTTTTTCTTAGGAAGCATAGCAGAAAGATTAATACAACTAGACAATGACATTCCATTAATGATTGTCAGACCAAAAGGAAAAAATGCAGGCTTTCTGGAATTTCTAAAAGAATTATAATGCGTAAAACCATAGAGAAATTTTACGATTGGCTTTTTGCAGATAAAGAAAGTGAGGAAGAAGTTCCCTATGCCAACAAGCGTTTCATGTTTTGGTTTTCTATTGTTAGTTTCTCCATAGTACTTTTTTTTATCATAAAGGATGTAGTTAAGAACATTCAAAACGTGCAACCATAATGCAGCACATTTCTCTAACAGACCTCAATTTATTAATTAAAGATACGCTTAATACTCAGTTGGAACCTTCCTATTGGGTAGTAGCAGAAATTGGTGAGTTAAGAGAAGCACGGAACGGACATTGCTATATTGAATTTGTTGAAAAAGATGAAGAAAGCAATCAATTGCTTTCCAAGAGTAGAGCCACCATATGGTCTTATAGTTACAGAAGCATAAGTGCCTGGTTTCAATCCATCACCGGAGAAAACTTGAAAGCAGGCATGACGGTTTTGGCAAATGTCCAAATACAATTTCATGAGGTATATGGCTTAAGTCTTAACGTAAAAGATATTGACCCTAATTTCACCTTGGGCGAAAGGGCGAGAAAAAAACAAGAGATTATTGCTCAACTAAAAGAAGATGGCGTTTTTGATATGAACAAAAGCCATACTTTGCCTTTGGTTCCTCAGCGCATTGCCATCATCAGTGCTGAATCTGCAGCGGGTTATGGTGATTTTATGAATCAAATCTTAGATAACGATTACCACTATAAATTGCATAGCAAACTATTCGTAGCCACTATGCAGGGAGATAAAGCTGCTCAGACCATTATTTCGGCCTTACATCAAATCCATGAGCAGATGAAAAATTTTGATGCAGTCGTTCTAATTCGTGGTGGTGGAGCTCAGGTGGATTTGGATTGCTTTGATGATTATGAGCTAGCTTCTCATATTGCACAATTTCCTCTGCCAGTTTTTACGGGGATTGGTCACGAAAGGGATGAAACTATTTGTGATTTAGTATCACATTCTAAATTAAAAACTCCGACTGCTGTTGCTGAATTTTTAATCAGAGGCATGAGGATTTATGAAGAAAAAATTAACCTTGCAGCACAGAACATCCTAGCTCACCTCAACCAAAAAGTAGAAAAAGAGCAACACAAACTGAGTGACAGAAAACACTCCATGCGCTATGCCTTAAAAAAGCATTTTAATAAAGCTGAAAACCATTTAAGTCGTTATCAGCAGAAGTTGCAATATGATGTTCGAAAAAACCTCCAAAACACAAATCAGAAGTTAGAGATTTACGAAAAAACACTGGAATTAATCAATCCGGAAACAGTTTTCAAAAAAGGCTATTCCTATACAAGCTTGAACGGTAAAAGCATCATGGGGCAAAAGCTTAAAAAAGGAGATGAACTGAAGACTATTACCGCTAAGCAGGATGTTAAAAGTACAGTAGAATCTACTGGAAAAAGAGATTAGATAATGCAAAAAACAGCTTAAGGCTACTCATTTTAACCACAAAGTTCCTCTAAGGATTTCACAAAGAACACGAAGGAATAGCCTAAGGCTATTTAAATTTTACAACTTAGTGGAACTTAGTGAAAAGCATCGTGTCCTTTGTGGTTAGTATATAAATCTGTTTGTTAATTGCATTGAAATCTAAATCACTAATTATCAAATTATTAATTACTAATTATTTACCGTATCCCTCCGTAATCCCAAGCCCAAAAAGTGCAAAATCATATTTCACAGGATCATTAGCATCCATTTTCCTTAAGGTCTTGGTTAATTCTTCAGCGGTTTGCCAATCGGTTTGCTTTCTTTGGATTAAACCTAGTTTTCGAGCTACTCTGTCAACATGCAAATCGCAAGGACAAATTAAATCAGCAGGTTTAATTTTTTGCCAAATTCCAAAATCTACACCTCTATCATCTTGCCTAACCATCCACCTCAAGAACATATTGATCCTTTTACAGGCTGACTTTCGATCAGGAGTAGCGATATGCTTGCGTGTTCTCTGGGGAGCGATTTCGGATGAGAAAAAGAAATGATGAAAAGCCATGATACTTTGTTTCATGAATTCAGTATCAGAAGATTTCCCTAACAGAAAGGCATCTTCCAGGCTCTCATGTTTTTGATAAAATTCTTTAAAGAAATGAATGAAATAAAGGGTGTCTATATCGTTAAAAGTTCTATGCTTGAAATGCATCAAATCATTTAAATCATTTTCAGAATGATTTAATACAAACTCATGTGGGCTGTTGCCCATCATAGCCATCAACTCCTTGCATTTATTGATGATGGTTTTTCGCTGACCCCAAGCTAGAATAGAAGCAAAAAAAGCAGAAATTTCTATATCCTGCTTTTTAGTAAATAAATGTGGAATACTGACTGGATCCTCCGCAATAAAATCTGGACGGTTATACAAGTCGTACTTTTCATCCAATAAGGATTTTACTTCCTCAAAATGCTTCATTTTTAATCTTTCAGAGGAAGGTAGCTAATTTCAACAGGGAATTTATAATCCACGCCACCTAGCTTTTCAAATGCTTTTTTAGATATTCTTATGATCACTTTTTCATCTACTCCAGTGTTAGGCAATTTACCAAGAACTCTTACAAAAACGATTTGGTCATTCAGATCATTTCTGACTTGCATGATAGTGCCTATCTTAGCTGTTCTATGTAATGCTAAATATTTCTCCGTACCTTCTGAGCCTTCAATTACTTCTGCAACCCCCTTTTCCTTAATCTTATCAATCTTAGGCATCTCATCCTCTTCTACAGTGAAGTACGCCTTGGTATCCTGCTTTTGTGGATTTTCAGATAGATTTGGTTTAGCATCATCAAAAACAGGTTGTTCCTCCTTTTTTTCTTCAATTTCTATATCTGACATCAAAGCATCAGGATTTTGTATATATAATTTCTGACCTAAACTCAATTGATAATTATTTAGACTATTCCATTTTCTAAGATCTTCTACTTCCACCCCATATTTATCTGATAGACTATATAATGTTTCTCCAGACTCAACAGTATGGATTCTTGATTTGTCAACTTCATTTGACTCTCTTTCTTTATTAGAATCTATATCAGCGGATTTTTCTTCTTCTACTTCTGGCGGTACGATTTTGATAACTTCACCCCCGAAAAATGGTTCTTTAAATTTATTCCATTCTTTAAGTTTAGCCTCCTTTACTCCGTACATATTTGCCACTTTTCGATAGGTTTCGCCTTTTTTGGCATTATGAAAAGTTTGAACACTTGGCGTTTGATATTCAGCTTCTGGCTCTTCTTCTTTTTCCTCCTCTTCTTTTACTTCAGGACTCTTGGCTTTTATAATTAGTTTTTGACCAACTGCAATATTATTATCTTTTAAATCATTAAGTTTAATGATTTCGCTTTGCGTAACACCATATTGATTGGAAAGACTATAAATAGTTTCTCCAAGATCAACAACATGAGTAATTTGCTCTTTATTTTCAGCTTTTTCGACTACTTCATTTTCCTTTTTATCAGAAGGGTAAGTACCTGGATTACTTATCCATAACTTTTGACCGATATTTAAATTGGAAGACTGCAAATCATTCCATTTCATGATATCACCTTGACTTACGTTATATTGCCTTGAAATAGAATAAATGGTTTCTCCTGCTTCAACAGTATGTTGCTTTCCATTAAATTTTGGGGTGGAAGTTCCAGCAGCAGATGTAAATTCTTCTTCTTTATAGGGAATTAAAAGCTCACGACCAATTTGATCAATTTTATAACCATCTTTTTCCTGAGGGTTCACCTCTTGTATTTCTGCTACGGAAACATGGTAGCGTTTCCCTAATGAATAAAGGGTTTCTCTGGGCTCTAATTTATGTATAATGTATTTTTCTCCGTCTATAACTTTAATCCCCACAGAATCAATAGCGATAGCATTTGCTTTAAATGAGGTGATTATTAAGAAAAATAGACAGATGAATGAAATTTTTATCTTCATGCTTTTTTAAGATATCCGATTGCTGTACAAAAATGGTTATTATGTAATGATAAGTAAAATAAAACTGAATTTTAATTCACAAATCAATAAAGAAAACGTGAATATGATTTACGGATTATAAAACCAGGTGTTTAAAATAATTTTAAATCTGGAAATTTTATGAACCCCATCAATTCTCATCTATTTTTTTTAGCTAAAAATGAATCTGACATAATAAGTAGTAGTTAAATAGATGAAAATCTGACTTGTTTTTCACTATATTTTTAAGCGAAAACATTAAAAAGATGGAATAATTCATATTGGAGAAATTAAAATCAAATTAAATCCCTTATTATGACAGTTTTGTAGAAAAATTGCAAAATGTCATAGCTTATTATTGTTGCTTAAATACTATTCTCTTAAATTCATGCATAATTTTTATAAATGAAAAAAGCAGCCTTAATTTTATTTATACTTGGTTTATTTCAAATTCCACTTTTTGCTGATTCCACAGATGTAAAGCAGGAAGTTTTCATAATGGAAATAAAGGATCAAATTGATGCCAGAACCAAGAGATATGTCGATTTAGCACTTCAGGAAGCTAAAGAAAGAAATTCCTCTCATATTATAATTGAAATGAATACTTATGGTGGAGCACTCTATGATGCTGATGAAATCCGTTCTGCGCTCTTGAATTTAGATATTCCTGTTTATGTTTTCATAGATAATAATGCCGCATCAGCTGGTGCATTAATTTCAATTGCTTGTGATAGTATTTATATGGCACCGGGTGGTAGTATTGGTGCTGCGACTGTAGTAAACCAAACAGGAGAAGCTGCCCCTGATAAATACCAATCCTATATGCGTTCGATAATGCGCTCCACTGCCGAAGCTTCAGGAAGAAATCCTAGAATTGCAGAGGCTATGGTAGATGAAAAAATTGAAATAGAAGGAATCACCAAAGCTGGAGAAGTTATTACATTCTCAACTTCAGAAGCTATAGAAAACGGATTTTGTGAGGGACAATTTAACAGTACCACAGAATTACTAACTTATCTAAAGTTAGATAATGCTACAGTTCATCGCTATGAGGTAAGTAACACCGAAGCCATAATTTCATTTTTCATCAACCCATTCATAAGTGGAATATTAATTCTTATCATTATAGGAGGAATATATTTTGAATTACAGACACCGGGAGTTGGCTTTCCTATCATGGCTTCAATTGTAGCCTTAGTACTTTACTTAGTACCGTATTATTTAAATGGTTTAGCAGAAAATTGGGAGATATTAGCATTTATAATAGGACTAGTTTTAATAGCAATTGAAGTTTTTGTTATTCCAGGGTTTGGCATATTTGGAATTTTAGGACTTATCCTAACATTAGGATCCTTGGTATTCATGATGTTGAATAATGAAATGTTTGATTTTGAATTTGTGCCAAGTGAAAATATTACTAGAGCCTTACTCACGACATTAACAGGATTATTTGGAAGCATAATTTTGATGTTTATTGGAGGAGTACGTTTAACAAACAGCAAATTTTTCAAAAGAGTCGCTTTGCAGGGAGTTCAATCAAAAACGGAAGGGTACTCCTCGCGCTTTATTGCGGCAGGAATGGCTGGTAAAACCGGAGAAGTATTTTCAGTACTTCGACCAAGCGGAAAAGTTGAAATAGATGGAGAACTTTATGATGCGCATACAAGAGGTGAGTATTTGGAACAAGGAGAGAAAATAGTTGTAGTTGATGAAAGTGGAACGAGTTTAAAGGTTAAAAAAGCTGATAACTAAGAAAATATGGACATAATTGGAATTATCCCTGCAAGATATGCCTCAACCAGATTTCCTGGGAAACCACTAGTTGACATTGGTGGAAAAACCATGATCCAAAGAGTGGTAGAACAGTGCAAAAAAAGCAGTGCACTAAAAAAAGTGATAGTCGCCACGGATGATGACAGGATTTTCGATCACGTAAAAGAATTAGGTCATGAGGTTTATATGACGAGCCCTGAGCATAAAAATGGAACTGAAAGATGCCATGAAGCTTTAAAATTAGATGGTGGAAGTTATGATTTCGCTATCAATATTCAAGGAGATGAACCATTTATAGACCCAGAACAAATTGAGCTTTTAGCCAGCGTACTCAATAGAAAAACAGAAATAGCCACCCTAATTAAAAATATTGATAATTTAGAGGATTTACAAAATCCTAATGTAATTAAAGCCCTTAAAGCTGATAGTGGATTGGCTTTGTATTTCTCTCGATCACCTATTCCTCATATGCGAAACATTCCTACAGAGGATTGGATGAGGAATCATCAACATTACAAACACATTGGAATTTATGCCTATAGGGTAGATATTTTAGCAAAGCTTGTAACCCTTAGCCCTACTCCTTTAGAACTAGCTGAGTCTTTAGAGCAACTGCGCTGGATAGAAAATGGATACCGAATAAGAACAGCCATTACTCCTATAGAAACAATCGGAATTGATGCTCCTGAGGACGTAGAAAAAGCCTTAAAAGAAATGCAATTATGAAGGAAAAGTTAATAAATGGACATCCTCATATTCAACTAACTCATGATAATCCTGATATTGATATTTTAAGATTGAGAAGTGAGGATTTCTATTTATCAATGAATAAAAGAAGATCCGTTCGTGATTTTTCTAGTCAAAATATTCCCAAAGAAGTTATAGAAAACATTATTAAAACTGCTGCAACAGCCCCATCGGGTGCTCATAAGCAACCCTGGACCTTTTGTATTATTTCTAACCCTGATATAAAAAAGAAAATTAGAGCAGCGGCTGAAAAAGAAGAATTCGAAAGCTATCAAAGCCGTATGAGCGAACAGTGGTTAAAAGATTTGGAACCCATCGGCACAGACTGGAGAAAACCATTTCTGGAAACTGTTCCCTATATCATAGTGGTCTTTAAAAAGATTTATGATGAGGAAGAAGGTCAAAAGAAAACCAATTATTACGTAAATGAATCAGTAGGAATTGCATGTGGTTTTTTAATATCCGCTATACATCAAGCTGGATTGGCAACACTAACTCATACACCAAGCCCAATGAATTTCTTATCTGAGATTCTGGAAAGACCCAAAAACGAAAGGCCTTATTTGTTATTACCGCTTGGCTATCCAGCTGAAGAAACATATGTCCCAAAGCTTAAGAGAAAAGATTTGGATGAGATGGCTAAGTTTTATAGTTAAGGGGAAATTATTACTTTCTGCTCTCCTTCTACGAGTTGAATATGACAACAATCTTTCCCAATAGTCATTTTATGTTCCACCACTTTTTTACCATCCATCAAACCAAAGAAAATAACTTCATTCCCATCAAAACTCAAGTCTTTCATTTGTCCGTCTGTGGCTACTGGGTAAACACCATCCTTTAGTTGATATACATCATCAGGGATTTCAACTTTTTCTCCATCTATTTCACTATAGAATTCATCTAAAACAATTGCTTCTCCCTCATTATTCTTTATTTCTAAATCAATAATCTTAAATTCCATAGTGCAGATGACATCAGGAGGACAAGGATTTTCTTTTTGATCTTTGGTTTTGGAATTTTTATCTTGACAAGTTGCCGCCATAGAAATAAAGCAAAATATAAATAATAGATTTTTCATTACTCTTCAATTACAATTTTATCTTCTCCTTCAATTAAAATAACATGGCAACAATCATGTCCAATGACCATCTGATGTTCCACTAAATTCTTTCCATCCTTCTCTCCTACAAAAATAAGTGTAGTGCCTTCCCGCTTCAGTTCATCTAGTTCACTGTCCGTAATGACAGGATATATTCCATTTCCTTTCTGAACATCATTCAATTCAAATTCAAACTTTTTTCTTGAATCATGAAAGGTATAAAAGTCATCTAAAATCACAGGGTTACCGTCTGGAGTAGTAATTTCAAGTGAAATTGATCTGAATTCCTCAGTACAAATTCTGGTTTCTAAATTGCAGTCATCATTGCTAAGCTCCTCCTCTTTACATGAAAAGAAAGAAATTGCTGCAAATGCAAAAAATATTTGTAAATAACTGAATTTCATGACATTCTATATTTCCCTATTAACGATGTCTGTCCTCTAATATTTTCACCACATCCTGTAATTTATAACCTTTCGCTTGTAATAATATTAAGTAGTGAAATAATAGATCTGCAGATTCATTTAAAAATAACTCCTCATTATCATCTTTGGCTTCAATAACTACCTCAACCGCTTCTTCTCCTACTTTTTGTGCAATTTTATTGATCCCTTTATCGAATAAACTTTTCACGTAAGACTTTTCACTATCTCCGTTCTTACGTCCCTCAATTACAGTCTCCAGTTGATTAATAAATCCTATACCTTGATTTTTCTCATCCCAGCATGTATCAGCACCAGTATGACAAGTAGGCCCATCTGGTTTGGCTTTAATCAAAAAAGTATCCTGATCACAATCCAATGAAATATCCACCAGATGAAGAAAATTTGATGACGACTCTCCTTTTGTCCACAGTCTTTGTTTGGACCTGCTATAAAAAGTAACCTTTCCGCTTGATTGGGTTTTCTCTAGTGCTTCCTCATTCATATAGCCTAACATTAAAACTTTTCCTGTGATGGAATCTTGAATGACTGCTGGTAGTAAACCATTTTCACCTTTTGAAAAATCGGGTTTTCGCATAATTGATATTATTAAAATCTAAAGATTAGATTCTTGTAGGTATATTATTATTTTTTAAAAAAGCTTTTAACTCGGGTATCCCTATTTCTTTGAAATGAAATATACTGGCAGCCAAAGCCGCATCAGATTTCCCGTTTGTAAAGGTATCACAAAAATGTTGCATATTCCCTGCACCACCAGAAGCAATCACCGGCACATTTACTAATGAAGAGATTTTTGACATCAGTTCATCTGCAAAGCCTGATTTAGTACCATCATGATCCATAGAAGTCAATAAAATCTCACCAGCACCTAATTCAACCGCTTTTTTTATCCAATCTTCTGTTTCCAGCTCAGTAGGTTTCGATCCACCATGTGTATGCACAATATTCTTATCGCCCACTCTTCTGGAGTCCACTGCCACTACTATGCACTGAGAACCAAATTCATCGGCCATTTCTTTGATAATTTTTGGATTTCGAACTGCAGCAGAATTAATTGATACTTTATCCGCTCCTGCTGCCAAAAGCACTGAAACATCTTCTACAGTGCTAATACCCCCACCTACAGTGAAAGGAATATTAATGGCTTCTGCTACTTTTTCTACGAGCTCCACCAATGTTTTTCGCTTTTCATTAGTGGCGGTTATATCCAAAAACACCAATTCATCAGCTCCTTCTTCAGCATAAATTTTAGCCAACTCAACAGGATCACCGGCATCTCTTAATTCTACAAAATTAACACCTTTAACAGTGCGACCATTTTTTATATCTAAACAAGGAATTATTCTTTTTGTAAGCATACTATTGAAACTGCTTTAAATCTGATAAGTTTATTCTCTTCTCATATATAGCCTTACCCACTATGGCACCGTAAACATTCATATCTTCCAAGATCTGTAGGTCTTCTAATTTACTTACTCCTCCACTGGCTATGAGTTTGATATTTGGAAATCTATCTAAGATATCCTGATATAATTGATTGGAAGTACCTTGCAAAGCTCCGTCTTTTGAAACATCAGTGCATATCACATATTTCAACCCCTTCGCTAAATAGTGCTCTAAGAAATCAAAAATATGTTTTTCTGAGCTTTCCTGCCATCCATGAATCGCTATATGCTCCCCTTTCACATCAGCACCCAGAATTATCTTTTCACCGCCAAATTCCTCAATCCATTCAGTAAAAAGCGCTTCATTTTTGACTGCAATACTTCCTCCTGTAATTTGATTGGCACCTGCATCAAATACAGCTTTCAAATCTTCAGTACTTTGAACTCCCCCACCAAAATCAATCGTTAAATTAGTATTGTTGGCTATAGATTTCAGCACATCCAAATTCACTACCTTCTTCGCCTTTGCACCATCTAAATCGACCAAATGCAGTCTTTCAATTCCGGCAGCTTCAAATTCCTTGGCTACTTCCAAAGGATTATCGTTGTATTCTGTTTTTTGATTGTAATCACCTTTGGTAAGGCGAACACATTTTCCATCTATTATATCTATGGCTGGTATTATATGCATAATCTTATAATTCGAATAAAAAATTCTTTAAAAACTGTTCCCCAGCCTCTGCACTCTTCTCGGGATGTGGCTGAATAGCATAGAAATTGTCCTTATGAAGAACATTGCTAAACGGCAACATATATTCTGTTTCAGAAATTGTTTGATCACATAGTTCGGCATAATATGAATGAACAAAATAGAAATAAGCAGGTGACTGTATTCCATTAAAAATAATATCTTCTGATAAGCTTCCTATATTCCATCCCATATGAGGGACTTTTAATTCATTAGGAAACTTTTTAACATTTGCATCAAAAACCCCAAGACATTCCGTATCACCTTCTTCCGAGTGGCTACATAGTAATTGTAAGCCTAAGCAAATACCTAAAAAAGGATTTTCTATAGATTGAATAACCTTATCCAATTCCCTTTCCTTTAAATATTTCATAGCAGATTTCGCTTCTCCCTGACCAGGAAAAATTACTCGATCTGCATTTAAAATTTCATCAGGATTATCAGTTAGGTTTCCTTCTAAGCCTAATCTCTTTAATGCCAGCATCACTGATTTAATGTTGCCTGCATTATATTTAATAACTGCTACTTGCATGTGTGTATTCTAAAGATTTGCACATTTAATACATCTTGAACTGGAAGGCATTAACAATAATCTATTGATATTGATTTCGTTGCCGCAGCGTGAGCATTTGCCAAATTTTGGTGAGTCATATATTGAAAGCCATCTTTTTAACCCGTTCAATTCGCTTTCTGCTTTTTGAATTTGAGATTCACTAATTGCTTTATTGTTAATATAATCCATTCGGCTTAACCTACCTACCGCATTATCCAATCCTTGAGGCTTACTGGCCTCTTTCAATTCCTTAATGGTAGCATCCAATTCTAACAATTTAGCTTCCATTTTTTCTTTTAATTGTATTCTTTCTTTTTCAGTCATAGCTCTATTTTCATCACTAAAAACCGCAAGTTACTAATTGTATTCCTAACCTATGATAATATTATGATGAAGCTCATAATTTATTTTTTAATAGGTAATAACTTTTTTTAATTTCCTTATATAAAGTATAGATACGTGCAATTTTTAGATACAATAAAGTTAACAATTATGATTATTAAATGGAATATTGATTCAATGCACCGTAAAAAACAACTTAACTCGGATTATAGAACAATCAACAAAAAAAATGGTTAACCTGGAACGCCTTAAAAGAAGTGGTATTAGTAGTAGAGGGACGATGTGAAATTACAATTGAGCGTTAAAGGAATACGGTCATAAAATAAAAAGGGCTGATTTTAAATCAGCCCTTTTTATTTTTTATCTTCTATTACCAAAATTGAATAGTCCACCCCTACCTCTTTGAGGTCTAATATTATAGCGTTTTCCACCGACTCCGAATATCTTATTTAAGAATTCTCCTTGTATATAAAACTCTGCCCTTACATTCACGATAAAATAATGATCATTATTCTCAGGATTACCTCTGATTTCACCTCTACCAGTAGGGTCAGACAATGCTAAAGCAGTTACATCCTCTGGATTATTTAAGTCAAATAAAGCTCTATCAGGATAACCTCTTCCACTCACATCGTCTAAATAATCTGTAAAAGTAATTCTATTACTCACTTGGGCTGTTAAATCTATAAAATCTGTCACTTTTACTCTTACCCCTACTCCAACGGGAATAACAAAAGCAAAACGTCCATAGGAGTTTGGTCTTTCTGTTTGATATTGTCGTAAAGAAACCATTTCACCAGCTCTAGGAACTGCCATTAAGGTATCTCCAGCTTCGTCCCTCAAAAATTCAGGTACCTCAGCTCTTGGGTCAAAAAGTAAAACTCCTACACCTGCAATTAAATAAGGATTAATTGTTTTTCTTTGAGTAAAACGATTAGCCATTGGAAAAAGTGAAACAGAAGCTGTTGCACTTAATTCAAGGTTATTAGACACAAATGATAGCCCTCTAGATCTTGTATTCAATTCTGGATCGATATCCTGATCATCTCCAGAAAGCTGAAAAGCCATTAAATTAACACCTGCACTTACCCTATTGGTAAAACGGTATTGCAAACCACCAACAATGTTCAGCTTAGTATCAAAATAAGAGCCAGGATTAGTTAAATCACCCAAACTTCTAGCATAACCCAAACCTCCAGTGGCCATCCACCTTCTGTTAATTCGGTTAGAATAGAAGCTTTGAGCAAAAAGTTCTGCCCCAAGCATTAAAAGTATCGATATAAGAAGAGCTCTTTTCATGTGTATTTTATAGGCCTTTTAATTGCCACTGGAATCTTCCATTAAAAATTCAACTTCGCGCCTCCCGACAATATCGGGAGTGAATGTAAAATTCGAATCTAAATTTTTAATGTTGATTTCATAATAATCTACCAATAACAAATATAATTATTTTTTTAGAATATAACATAAAGGTTGAACATAATCCTATTAAAATTCAAAAACGTAAAAATTTTTCGATCAAAAAAGTATTTTGTTTTATATAATAACTACAATTCAATCTAATTTTTGTTTTTTTGGGTATGTTAAAACTAGCTGCCATTGACATTGGTTCCAATGCCATCAGAATACAATTAACCAGAGTAACTCTTTATCAAGGGAATATAACATTTAAACGACTCGAATATGTTCGTTTTCCTTTACGCTTAGGGCAAGATGTTTTCACTACTGGAAGGATAAGTGAGCAATCAAAAGTCAAATTCCTAAAGTTAATGCAGGCCTTTAAAATATTGATCGACCTTTACGAAGTGGATGATTATATGGGTTGCGCTACTTCAGCTATGCGAGAAGCAGAAAACGGAAAATATTTAATTGACCAAGTTAAAGCAGAATTAGATTTAGAAATTGAAATCATAGATGGCGATAAAGAAGCAGATATGATCAATAAAGCTATATTTCCCTATATGGATGATAAAGCTTATTTACATATTGATGTTGGAGGCGGGAGCACTGAATTCAATTTTTATAAAAACAATGAAAAACTATCATCAAAATCTTTCCGAATTGGTTCGGTAAGACACTTAGAAACAGATAGCTCACACCATATGTGGGACGAAATGAAGAATTGGATTGAGCAAAAGGTAATAAGACAATCAGTTAAAATTCATGCCATAGGAACGGGTGGAAATATTAATAAAGTACAGGACTTAGCTGGAAAAAAAGCTGGTAAGCCTATTAGTTTGAAAAAGGTTAAGGAAACTCAAGCTTATATTAAAAGCTTTGACATGGATGAACGAATTAATAGGTTGCAACTAAACCCTGATAGAGCTGATGTCATTATTCCTGCTTTAGATATTTATATTAATGCAATGGTTTGGTCAAAATCACCAAGTATTATCGTTCCAGATAGCGGTCTAAAAGATGGGATTATGCAAGTTCTATATGCGAGGAATAAAGGGAAATTAAAATAAGCTAAAGCAAAAACTTATTCCACCAAACTTAACATTCCCATTTTATCTATTCTCAATAAGCCTTCATCATCAAGATTACGGACAGCTGTAATCACTTTTTCTTTGGCGTAACCTTCAATATTTTCTGAAAGTCGCTCGATGTTCAGATGAGAATCTTTGAGGATTTGTATTATTTTCTGCTCCAAATCTTTATCCTGATGCACTGATTTCTTTTCATTGAGGCAGACATCGCATACTCCACAGGCTTCTTCTTTATACTCACCGAAATATTGTAAAAGCTTTAACGTACGGCAGACTAAATCATTTTCAACATAATTCTTAACTGCCATTAGCTTCTCATATTTGCTTTTCTTCCGTTCCTCCAGCCGCCTTTTATTGAGTGGTAGTTTATTGGCATCATGGCGTGCTTCCAAAAAGGTTAATTGAGGAGAATCAGATTTTGGCGAATAGTCCATTACTCCTTCTTTATCTAAATAATTTAATTGCCTTACTATCTCTTGTGGACTCATTTCAGACATCTTAGCTATTTGCAGTTCATTTATGAAAATGACTTGCTGATACAGGTCACCTCCGTAAATTCTCAATACAGTTTTAATTAGCTTTTCAAATTTGGCGTTGGCAATTTCATAGGCATACAAATCTTTAAAATCCAGATTAATATGCAAGCCTGAAGGACGATAAAACTGTTCATTCAGCTGGATAAAGCCTTCTTCTTCTAAAACTTTTAATGCATGAAAAACAGGGTAAACCTCATAATTGTAATGCTGACAAAAATCCTGAATCTCAAAATTATAGCTCTGCATTTCTCCTGATCCAATAGCTATTTTGAAGTAATTCGCCAGCGACTGATAAAGCTTTTTAAGAAAATCAAATTCAGGATGAGCTAATTCATGCTTTTCTTCCATTTCCTTGAAATCCTGAGGATGATAAAGCGCCACTGCAAAAGCAGGCTTTTCATCACGCCCTGCTCGACCCGCTTCCTGATAATAGGATTCTAAATTATCTGGCAACTCCCAATGAATTACGGTGCGTACATCGGGTTTATCAATTCCCATCCCAAAAGCATTGGTCGCCACAATTATTCTTGCTTTGTCTTTCAACCAAGCATCTTGCTTTGCGTTTCGATCGGCTTGAGAGAGCCCCGCATGGTAGAAGTCTGCTGAGAAACCATTCTTTTGTAAAAGCTGAGCAATTTCTTTTGTACGTCTTCTGTTTCTTGCGTACACTACGGAAGTACCCCTTATTTTCCTTAAAATCTCAAAAAGCTTAGCTTCCTTATTTTCTACTTTTCTTACTGAATAAGAAAGATTATCACGCGCAAAACTCTTTTGAAAAAGCTTTCCATCTTTAAAATTTAGCTTCTCCTGTATATCTATTTTAACCTCCTCGGTTGCCGTTGCAGTTAAAGCTATACAGGGCAAATCAGGAAATAACTCTCTGAAGTTAGCAATCTCCAAATAAGGAGGCCGGAAATCGTAGCCCCACTGAGAAATACAATGTGCTTCATCTATGACCAAAAGATTAAGCTTCATTTTTTTACTTCTTTCCAGAAATAAATCCGTTTTCAATCGCTCGGGGGAAACGTATAGAAATTTATAAGCTCCATGGGCTGCATTATCCAGCAGAATATCAATTTCTCGGTAAGTCATACCAGAATAAATGGCAGCAGCAGGTATTTTTCTTTTTTTTAATTGCTCCACCTGATCTTTCATTAAAGCAATCAATGGGGAAATCACCAGGCATACACCATCACTCATCAAAGCAGGGACCTGAAAGCAAATTGATTTACCACCACCCGTTGGAAGCAAAGCCAAGGTATCTTTTCCTGCATTGATAGAATCAATAATATCCTCTTGCATACTTCTGAAGGCTTCATAGCCCCAGTACTTTTGGAGAACATCAATGGCTTTTGGGTTTTGCATGGAGTTTGAAAAGATATTTTATGAAATCCTATAATTTACCAACTAGGCGTCTCTTTATTCAAAAAGGCAGCTATGCCTTTTTTGCAATCTTCTGAAGCTCGGGCTTTGGCATTTTGCTCTGCTGCATATTGTAAACCTTCTTCCAGTCCTTTTTCTTGTACTTCCGCTATCATTTGCTTGGTAAATGCCATGGATTGACCAGAATTATTTTGAATCAATTGCTGCGCAAATTCATAAACAGTTTCTGAAAGCTTTTCAGCTTCTACCACTTCATTAACTAATCCCATTTTTTGGGCGTCAGCAGCTTCGTATAATTTTCCGGACAAAAGCAGTTCTTTAGATTTACCTTCCCCTATTTTTCTCAATAAAAACACTTTAACTATGGCAGGAATAAAACCAATTTTCACTTCCGTATAGCCAAATTTTGCATGCGGAACAGTATAAGAAAAATCGCAAACTGTAGCTAACCCGCAACCTCCAGCTAAAGCATGACCCTGAATTTCCGCTATCACCACTTTGGGATAAGTATAAATTTGATAGAATAACTCCTTCAAATGATTAGAGTCTTCTAAATTTTCTTCGTAAGTATTGCTCTGCAAACCTTGAATGTAAGCCAAATCGGCTCCAGCACAAAAAGCTTTCCCTTCTGCTCTGAGCACTATCACTTTTGCATTATCATCTTCTTTCAATTGAGCAAAAGCTTGTTTTAGCTCTCCTACAAATTCATAGCTAAGCGCATTTCTCTTTTCAGGTCGATTAAGAATGATGTAACCAATTCTGTCTTTAATTTCAATCTTAGTTAATTCCATAGTTTATAATTTCCATTCAAAAGCACCTTCTTCAGGCACTATGTAATAGTCTAAATTTTCCTCCTCAAATTTAGCTTTAAAGTTTTGAATGTTATAATAAGAATTGGATGCATCTATTACAATTTTCTTGGGACTGAAAAATTCAAGAAGCTTTTCAGACTTTTGCAAAGCATTATTGCTGATAATTAATAAATCTAGATCAATCGATTCTTTTAAAGTTAAATCTTCCTCTAATTCCTGATGCCAATGGACAATTCGCTTGTCCTGCCAAATGGCAAACTTCAATCCATGAAAATCTTCAAAAAGCTCTATTTGATTATCTGGTTCAAAACGATCAGGATGAAAATCGGCTATTCCTGCTTGCAATTGGCTCGGATACACGTGAAATCGAAGTTTACTTTTATCCTGAGCTAATTCTTCTTCAACTTTAAGATACTGTGAAAAACCATTTCTGATTGCCAAGGCATGATGCTTTCCAGTGTCATAAACTATCAATTTCTTCTCTTGAAAATTCTCATATTGACGCCAGCAAATACTGCTACTCATCAAAAAAAAGCTCAATACTGTCAATTTCAAGTAATTCAATTTCTTCTCAGAAATGAATAAGGCTATAAAAAAGATAGCTATGTAAATCAGCCAACTCTCTGGCGTATTTATAAAAACACCGTCAATGGTACTATTTGGAAGATAGTCCAAACTGAAAACCAAGTAGTTGATCAATTGAATAAAATAATCAATTAATAAACCTATCCATTCGGCTGCCCAATCCCAGAAGGAAATAATCAATAATAAAAGACTGCTGTTCAGAATGAAAAAAGCAGCTGGAATTACCACCAGATTAGATAAGAAAAAATAAGTCGGGAATTGATGAAAGTAAAGCAACGCTAAAGGTGCAGTGGCTAATTGTGCAGCTATAGAAACACAAGTAATTGCCCATATTTTATCCCATAAAACAAATCTAAATTGTAATAGCCCGTATAATTTGGGCTGAAAAAAGACAATCCCCAAAACTGCTAAATAGGATAACTGAAATCCAACTGAAAATAATAAAAAAGGATTAAAACTTAAAAGCACAAAAGCCGAAGCTGCCAATGTATTGTAAATATTTGTTTGCCGCTTCATAGCCTGAGCCAAAATGATGAAAGTGAACATCATAGCAGCTCTTTGCACTGATGGGGAAAGTCCTGTGATAAAAGCATAAGCCCATAAAACAGATATATTGGTTACGGCAAAAAAGATTCTGCCTCTTTTACGATTTTTCCATTTCTTCAGGAATGTAGATACAATCAGGAAAATAATTCCAACATGCAGACCGCTTACTGCTAAAACATGCATGGCGCCTGCAGCTGCATAAGCATTACGCAAGTCATTATCGAGTTCATCTTTAATTCCTAATGTTAAAGCTTTAGCTATGGCTAATGAGCGATCATTTTGGATGTGCTCATTCATGATTCTCTCCAGATATTGACTTGTTTTAATAGAGGAAGCCATAATTATATTTCCTTTCCCTTCATTCAGCTTTAGCCATTTTCCAGAAGTCACATATTGCTGATGGTAGATTTGGTCAAATCCTAAAAATCGCTTGTAGTTAAACTCCAATGGGTTTTTAGGGGGGTCCAATTCACCAAATCTTGATTTGACTAGCAATTGGTCTCCATACTTTAACTCTTCTGAAAGGCTATCCTTTTGGAAATACATCATGGCATTTCCATTATAAACTTGCCATTCCCCTTCAAGCATAATTTGTTGGACTTCTACTTTAAAGCCATGAGTTTTCTCAGTGTTTTTTCCTGCATTAATCAATATAGCTTCAAAAGCTTCAATCTCATTTGTATTTACTTTAAGTAAATGCTTTTCATCATGTTTTTCAGATTTCCAGAAGGCATTGAGATAGCCAAAAGAAAAGCAAATCAGAAAAGCTAAAAGAGCGAAGGAAACAGATTGAAAGGCAGGAAATTGATAGCCTCTAAAAAATTGAGAAGAGAGGTACAGAACCACCATTACACTGAATATCAGGACAATAATCTCATACATATCAGGAAGAAAAGTACCTGTGACTATTCCAAGAGACATGAATAGCACAAAACGAATAAAGGCATATCGGTTCCAGGCTTGTTGCATATACTAAAGTAAATAACAAGCAGGAATTAGCCAATTGCTTTTATTAAAAGTTTACTAATAACCTGAGTTCGATTTTAAAATAGGGCTATTTGATCAGTAAATTCGGTTTCATATTTTATTGACGGTTTTTTGGGGAAGAAACTATAAGCAATCAAGCCTGAAACAAGGTTGGTTATGAAGTTTTCAAATGAGCGGTG
>NZ_JAGXGF010000104.1 GCF_024636815.1 Marivirga sp. | reverse complement strand
GGTTCTTTGAAGTCAAGTAAGTTTTGCAAATCATTTTGAAAATAGGCAGCTTCTTCCTTATCGTGTAAAATGATGAGTTGATTTTGATGATTTAAAAGGTGCGAAACAGCAACAGCAACGGCATCCAAACTGCCAACCAAACCTTTAAATTGGATGGTTTGGTCTTCATTAGGTTTGAGGGAAGCCACCATCGTTTGCAAGATGGCATCATCTTTATATAATTTTAGAAAGTCTTTTATCTTCAATGTAAATTTGATTTAAATTTTGTGCTGACTTTTGCCTTGCAAATCCGTAAACAATGTGCAAAGGTAAAACAAACTCTCGGGAAAGGCGCATAGTTCAATTATCGCTTAGAAATTTAAGTAGGTTCTATTTGATAATTATTCGGACGATTGACGTATTATATGATATTCAGTCCCGATAGTTATTGGTATAGTTAGCTGTTGTTTAATTTAATTTTAAAATCTATATAACTAAAACGAAAGATAAAGAGTTATGAATGAAGAGACTAATGAGATTAGCTGGAAAGAATTTTCCAAAATTGAAATGCGCGTGGGTACTATTGTGAAAGCGGATGAATTTCCCGAAGCTAGAAAGCCTGCCTATAAGTTGCAAATTGATTTTGGTGAACATGGAATGAGAAAAAGCTCTGCTCAAATTACCAATCTCTATAAACTGGAAGATTTGCCAGGCAAAAAGATAGTAGCGGTGATGAATTTTCCACCTAAGCAAATTGCAAACTTTATGAGTGAGTGTTTGGTTTTAGGAGCTGTCGATGGAGATGAAATTAGCCTGCTAAATGTAGATGAAACTGCAAAAAATGGATTAAGAATTGCTTAAATAAGTTTAAGAACTGTATAAAATGAATAAAAAAACTAAAGAGGAAGATTTGTCATTTTTTGAGAGGGTGGAGAGACTGCATCCTTACAAAATGATTTTTATTTTAAGTTTAGTAGGAAGCACGCTAATCTTTCTCTTTTTGCTTTTTTCATTTTTTATGAGCCTGGGAAACGAAGGACAGAAGGAGATTGAAATCCCAGCAGTATTTGCTTTGAGCACCGTTTTGATTGGAGCTTCTAGTTTTATGATTCATCCTATTCATAGTCTTTTTAAAGCAGAAGAGATTTCATCCTTATTAACCGCCTTGCGTTTTACCTTCTTTTTAGGTTTAGGATTTGCTTTATGCCAATTTTTAGGCTGGAAAGCTTTAAAAGACTCAGAAATATTATTTTCTTCTGAAGTTTCTTCTTCCTTCTTCTATGTTTTGACTGGTTTGCATGCCCTTCACTTTTTAGCAGCACATACTTACTTAGGCTTTTTGATACTTCAAACTCAAAGCATCTCAAAAGACCCAGTCCAATATCTGATAGCTGAAACTAATCCTTATTGGCATTTAAAGTATGAATTGCTCACCAAAGGATGGCACTTTTTAGGTATTTTGTGGGCAATATTGATTTTGAGTTTTTGGGTGTTTTTGTAATTAAAAAAGCCCCGTAATCTTCCCCTCCTCATTCACATCAATTTGTTCTGAAGCAGGATGAGCCGGCAGGCCCGGCATTCGCATAATCGTTCCAGTTATGGGTATAATAAATCCTGCACCAGCGGCAATTTCTATTTCACGTACCGTGATTACAAAATCTTTGGGTCTTCCAAGAAGTTTAGGATCATCAGAAAGTGATTTTTCTGTTTTGGCCATACATATCGGAAGATTACTCAGTCCTAAATTCTCTATTCGCTTTAAATCTGCTATTGCCTTACTGGTATAATTCACCATTTTGGCTCCATAAATTTCCTGAGCTATTTTGGAAATCTTTTCTTTTACCGGGCTTTTCCAATCGTATAAAGGTTTAAAGTGGGAAAGCTCTGCATTGACCGAATCGATTACTAGGTTTGCTAAATCCAAGGCTCCTTTTCCTCCATCTGCCCAAACATCTGTTGCCGCTGCTTGAATATTTTTTAATTGAGCAAATTCTAGAACAGCATCAACTTCTTCTTTTGAGTCAGTATTGAATTTATTGATAGCAATAATAGGTGTGATTCCAAACTTCTTAACATTTTCAATATGTTTTTCCAGATTTGGAAATCCATTTTTCAATACCTCTACATTTGGCTCTTTGAGTGCTGTCAAATCTGCTCCGCCATGATATTTCAGTGCACGGATAGTGGTAGTAAGTACCACTACTTTTGGTTTTAAGTTAGCACTTTGACATTTGATATCTAAAAATTTCTCACCGCCTAAATCAAATCCAAAGCCTGCTTCGGTTACAGTATAATCAGATAAAGACATTCCCATTTTGGTAGCAATCACTGTATTGGTTCCTTGTGCAATATTTGCAAAAGGACCGCCATGAATAATGGCTGGATTTCCTTCTATTGTTTGAACTAAATTGGGTTTAATAGCATCCTTAAGCAAGGCAGTCATAGCACCTTCAGCTTTCAAATCCCTCGCATAAACTGCTTTTTTATCAAATGTATAGCCTACAAAAATATTCCCTAGACGACTTTTTAAATCTATTAAATCAGAAGAAAGACAAAGAATTGCCATGATTTCTGAAGCTGCGGTAATATCAAAACCCGTTTCTCTCGGAATACCATTGGTTGTACCTCCTAGTCCCACTACAATATTTCTCAAAGCACGGTCATTGAGATCCATTACTCGCTTCCAGGCTATTGTCCGAGGATCAATTCCTAATGAATTGCTTTTACTTTGCAGATTGTTGTCGATAATAGCCGATAGTAAATTATTAGCTTTTTCAATAGCAGAGAAGTCTCCTGTAAAGTGCAGGTTAATATCCTCCATAGGAAGAACTTGTGCATTACCTCCACCAGTCGCGCCTCCTTTCATTCCAAAAACAGGACCAAGAGAGGGTTCACGAAGAACTACAATAGTTTTCTTTCCTAATTGATTTAATGCTTCCGAAAGTCCGATTGACATAGTGGTTTTACCTTCACCACCCGGTGTGGGGGAAATAGCTGAAACAAGAATCAAATTGCTTTGATCAATTTTATTTTCATCTATTACATCGAGGGCTAATTTGGCTTTATACTTGCCATACATTTCAAGATCTTCAGCATTGATTCCCAATTTTTCAGCAATTTGCTGTATCGGTTGCAAATCTGTTTTATTGGCTATTTCTAAATCTGTCATAAGCTTATTTTAAGAACACTAATTTACCGCCTAGTAGTAATCAAAATTATGACGGATATCAGCTTAATTGTTGATTTTAATACGCATGAAGTATTTCAGAGACTAGTTTAAAAGCATTTTCACCTGCCTCTACTGCTCCATCCATATAACCAGGAAAGTTTGTTGCACTTTCTGAACTTGAAATTATTAATTGATTGTTGAAAAAGGATTCTCTGAAAATAGGATGGCCATTATTTTGATGTGGCTGCAATAAATTTTCTTTTGGCCATTTTACATAATCATCTTCTGACCAAACATATTCATGATAGCTTATAGCATTTTGTGCTTTTTCTCCAAAAATATCGGACAACTGTTTAAGGACAAGTTTTTCCCTTCTAGCTTTATCAATCCTTTTGAATTCAGCATTCAGAAAACCACACAAAGCAAACTTATCTTCTTGCTGATTAGAATGATCATAGCATTCAATAAAAGGACCAAAGTTACTCATAATGGTGGCTGGATTACCATTCTCTCTCCAAAAAGGTTTTTCAAATTCTACAGCTGCCTTAATGGAGTCTTCCATCCACGTTTGAGTTTTTTGTGCAATATGTAGTAATTCTTGAGGAAGAGGGGGAGCAAAACTAATTTGATGAGACCATATTTTGGGAGGCTGTGCCAATATTACTTGATCCGCCCTATACTCTTCATCATTTTGAGTATTTAGTATTAGCTCTTCATTTTCCTTTCCAATTTCTTTAACCTGAGTATTAAATTGAATATCATCTTCATCAAGTTTTTCAAATAGTTTATCTACTAAACTCTTACTCCCACCTGAAATACGAAAGCTGGGTTCTTGTTGCGGAAGTTTGTATTTACCATGATAGGTGGAATCAGAGTCATCGTAATAATAATATTCTCCCTGAAACTGATGGAAAATAGCTAGTCCAAATTCATTTAAAATTTTGATAAGGTTTTGATGTTGTCTTCCAAACCAGGTGGCTCCCATTTCAATAGGAGTACCATTATTTGTCATTTTGGTAAAAATTCTACCACCAATTTTATCTTTTGCTTCTAATATTTTGAAGGGAATATTATCCTGTTTGAGTCTAAAAGCTGTAATTAAGCCTGAAAGTCCTGCTCCTATTATTATTACCATTGATATAACCAGTTAACGTTAATTCTAAACTCAATAAACTTATTGCCACATTGAAATGTTTTATCCCGATTTCTAAACTTAAACATTATAGAACTTCAGAACTTCCATACCATAAGAACTCCTATGTTTTGACATTTGTTAGGCGGACAAAAGATAAATCAAAAAATTCTTTAACCATTTCCTCCAAAATAAGTTGAGGTTGTTATGAGCAACACAAAAACAATCGCCATCACAGGAGCCACATCAGGAATTGGGTTGGCTACTTCTGAAGCACTTTTAGAAAAAGGGTACTATTTAATATTTCTTGTTCGCAATGTAGAAAAAGCTCAAACAGTAATTGTTAATTTGGGCAAAAAAGAAAATGTCAGCATCATCAAATGCGATTTGGCAGATCTCAAGTCCGTAAGAAAAGCGGGTGAAGAGCTATTACAGAAAACAGATAAACTTGATGTACTGATCAATAATGCTGGGGGAACATTTAATGATCGATTGGAAAGTGAGGACGGTTTTGAATTACATTTAGCCGTAAATCATTTGGGTCATTTTTTACTTAGCAAAATATTGATGCCTTTATTGGAAAAAAGCAATACTAAAGTAATAAATCTGAGTTCAGAAGCACACAGGACAGGAAACCCAAATTGGTCTGATTTGAATTTAAAGAAAAAGTATTCAACCATCAGCGGATATGGAAACGCTAAACTATATAATATCCTTTTCACAAAATCATTAGCAGATAAAGGCATTACTTCTTACGCACTTCATCCTGGAGTAATCGACTCTGGTTTCGGAGATTCTTTGCCGGGTTTCTTTAAACTGATTTGGAAATTAGGGAAGCCCTTAATGAAATCTACCCGAGAAGGCGCCTCCACTTCCATCTATTTGGCAACTAATGATTTGCCAGCAGATAAAAACGGTGGATATTTTAAGGATAAGAAAGTGAAGAAAGCTTCTTCAATAGCCAATAGCAAAGCCGCAAGAAACAGACTTTGGGAAGAAAGTGAGAAAATGGTGGAGGGATATTGAATTAGTAGGATTGAAAAAAACATAAATTCTGATCTTAAAAAAACTAATTTTCTACTTTGAGCATTTGCAACACCCCCCTTTCATCCCCTCAAAGGGGGAGTCGCACGGAATTGCCTTTGACTTTATAATTTGATCAACACCTTTTGTCAAATTTATTTTGCTTAAACTCTGTTCAAAAAATGAGCGATATTTTTTTCAATAATCTAAATCTGTAAAAAATGTCTCCTTTAGGACTACAGGAGTGTCGGATAGCTACAAATAGATTACTTTCGCTTTCAAACAAAGTGGGGAGTTAGAAATAACAGCAAGTAAATAATATCTTTAAGGTTCAATTTGAATTGGATATTTATGAACCCACCTTCCAGAATTCTACCCATCATCGTTTTTTCTCAATTTTGTTGTACATCCCTTTGGTTTGCGGGCAATGCTGTGATGCCTGATTTGCTCATAGATTTTAATTTGGCGCCCACTGCTTTAGGCAGTTTGACATCTGCTGTCCAGTTCGGATTTATCATTGGTACTTTGGTTTTTGCAGTGTTATCTATAGCAGATAGATTTTCTCCATCTAAAGTCTTTTTCTTTTGTGCCATAATTGGAGCAGTTTTTAATTTGGGTGCAGTTTGGGATCAAAATACTCTATATAGTTTAATTAGTTTCAGATTTGCTACAGGTTTTTTCTTAGCTGGAATATATCCTGTAGGCATGAAAATAGCCTCCGATTATTATGAAAAAGGCTTGGGCAAATCCTTGGGCTTTTTGGTAGGCGCATTGGTTTTAGGTACCGCTTTTCCACATCTTTTGAAACAATTCACTCAAAATATAGATTGGCAAATGGTCATCTATATCACTTCCTCTTTAGCTGGCTTGGGCGGAATTTTACTTTTACTATTAGTGCCCGATGGGCCTTTTCTGAAAAGAAGTCAAAAGCCTGATTTATCTGCATTCTTTCAAGTTTTTAAGAAAAAGGAATTTAGGGCATCCGCATTCGGCTATTTCGGACATATGTGGGAATTATACGCTTTTTGGGCATTCGTTCCTGTTATTTTAATAGTTTATCAAGAGTTGCATACTATTACAGAATTTAATATCCCACTCCTATCCTTTATCATAATCGGAATAGGTAGTTTGTCCTGCATAGCGGGTGGCTATATTTCAGAAAAATTTGGTGCGAAAAAAACCGCTGGCACTTTCCTTCTGCTATCGGGCTTATGCTGCCTCATTTCTCCATTGATAATCTTTTACGCCCCTTCGGAAATATTCATTTTCTTCTTGATTTTTTGGGGACTGATGGTGATAGCCGATTCACCGCTTTTTTCAACTTTAGTAGCCACTCATGCACCTCCAGAAACCAAAGGCACTGCATTAACCATTGTAAATTCCATTGGCTTTGCCATTACTATCGTCAGCATTCAACTTTTAAATATCCTTCGATTAGAAATTAATCCTGCCTTTTTATACATCATTCTGGCAATTGGACCGGTATTAGGATTATTGGGTTTGTTCAGTGGAAAAAAGTCAGACTTAAAACTTAATTAATTTTAATTAGCAGAAATAGCCTTTGGGATAATTTGGGTCATCTGATCCATTAGTAAATTCAATTCTTTAATCTCTTGATAAAATTTTGCAGTTACTTCTTCATCTATAATGCTTTTTAGCAAATCAGGACTAAAAAAGTTTCTATCAAAGGGCTTTCCAAAGTAAGCCTTATTTCCAATTATTGAAAAATAGACGGTAGGGTGTTGATAATTTCCTTGTAAATGACCTTCAATTTTATCGTTGTAGGCTTGCTCCTTTTCCCAATCTGTTATTTTCAAAAATAAATCTTTTAACCCGCCCTCTAGTAAAGTTTTCGCTTTGTACTCATCACTACTATAGATCAGAAATTGATTATCAAAATAGGAGTCCCCTGTTTCAACTTGTTGTAAAGCTTGGGAAGCTTTTACATCTTGTATATACCAATGAGTATATTTATTCTTAGCAAATTCCTTTTGAAACTTTGACCCCTTTTGAACGAAACGTTTCTGGTCATTTTCTTCTTTAAATGAAGGGTTCGGTCTAATAATTAAGGAATCTATTATAGTTTCATTGAATTCAGCAACCAAAAAAACACCTTTAAAAACAGCATGGCTTACAAACTGCATACGTCCATTATGGTCAGCCTTCTTAATTTTGACTCCCAACCTCATTTCAGAGAATCGATAATCAGAGAATGAGTTTGACCCCTCAAATAAATCATCGCCATTATAATATTCTATATTCTCCTGAAATAATTGACTTTCATTAATTTCTTCTTTCGTGATGGATTTTTCGGGCTGGTAATTTAAGTTGGAGTTGAAATGCTGAATTATAGGAGTGACAATTTTTTCTTTAAACGGCTTCCGAAGGCTTTGCATTTTTTTAATCCCAATATGACTCCCAAAACCCCATCCAAAAAGAGAGAAAACAGGTCCAAAAATGACGAAGGCTTTCAAAAAATCAGTAAAGCTACCTTCCTCTTGCATGCTTTGTACACCTAATGAAACCAGAGTAGCTATTACCAAAGCGATTATAATGCCTCTCTTACGATTCACCTTCAACTTTTTAGAGAAGGCCAGACGTTCTTTTTCAATATCCTCAAGTTTTGCTTTTAACTCAGTTTTATAAAACTCCTTAAATTCTTCTTTTATCTCCATAACATTTAAGATACTTGTTTTCAAAATAAAACCAAAAGAAGTGTATTAAGTATTATGACACAACAGTACTTTTGTATTCCATATCTAAATAGGTCTTATGATAACATAAGGCAATAAATTAGATTTTCTTAAAAATTAATCGAAATTGCATAAATCATCAAAGGAGGCATCAAAATGGAAATAAATTTAGCAGTTTTAATAGATGGAGATAATATTCCTTCCGCCAACGTGAAGGAAATGATGGAGGAGATCGCCAAATATGGCAATCCGACCATTAAAAGAATTTATGGAGATTGGACTAAGCCCAATCTTAGTAAATGGAAAAACCTATTGCTTGAAAATGCCATCACTCCTATTCAACAGTATGGCTATACTACTGGAAAAAATGCTACGGATTCAGCTATGATTATAGATGCCATGGATATTTTATATTCGCAAAAAGTCCATGGCTTCTGTTTGGTTTCCAGCGACAGTGATTTTACTCGTCTGGCCACCAGACTTCGGGAAGCAGGCATGAAAGTATATGGAATAGGCGAAAAGAAAACCCCTAACCCTTTTATAGTGGCATGCGATAAGTTTATTTATATAGAAATTCTAAATAATCAATCTGAAGAAAGGGAAAGCTCCGAATCAAAAGCAAAACCTTCAGTAGATAAAGTTACTCAAAAGGATATCAAATTGATTGCAAGCACCATTACCGATGTAGCTGATGATGATGGTTGGGCATTTCTTGGAGATGTGGGAAATTTACTCCAAAAAAAGCAGCCTAATTTTGATTCCAGAAATTATGGCTTTGCAAAACTAACCCCACTGATCAAATCCCTTAAAAACTTTGAAATTGAAGAGCGGGTTGGGAATAAAAATAATTTGAAATTGGTTTATGTGAGGTTGAAGAAGAAGAGATAATCAATATCAATTCAAGTTCAAAACCATAATTGTACAAAATAAGATTGTGGTGTCACCTCGGTCTCAATGTATCGTGATTACGTTTTGCTATTATAGAACTAAATTTCAAATAAAGCAATTAACACCCCTGTAGTCCCCTCAAAGGGACAGTCTCACAGATTTATTTTAGCAGTAAACAAAAAGGTTTGTTACTATTTTTTTCAATCTTTAAGCAAATATTTGATAAGGTAGCGTTAAAAAGAAAATGTGATTCCATGCGTCTCCCCCACCAGCTGGCGGGGCGAGGTGGGCTGTCCAAATCATTTAAAATAATTACCAAATTAAACAATATAACTACTTAATATCCTCCAGTTTCTGTTTATAAGTCTCCACTATAGACTTTACTTTTTCTAGTTCTAAATATAGAGAATCTATGGAGGTTTTTAGGCTTTGAAGATTTTGAGAATATTGAGTAGAATCACCTCTTAATTCCTTTAATTTTTCTTCATAGGAGCTGATTCTTTCATTGGTTTTATCAAAATCTCTTTGATTTTTACGCTCATCTTTTTTTAAGCTTTCAAATTCTTTACTCAGATAAGTAGCTGCTTGTTCTGATTCATCTATTTTTTTCTGAGCCAAGTCGGTTCTCATTTTGATATTGAAATTATAGATGAATTCTTCCATGGCCTTTTGCAAATCTGGATATATATCTTTTGGAATTCCCTGAGGATCTATTCCTGCCCAAATTGTACTTTGCTCTTTATTACCTTTTATTTGACTGTAAACCAGAATATCATTAGGATAAATATCTGTCCTGAATTTTGTTTGATAGGTTTTGTGCGATTGGGTTTCCTCGCTTTTTCCAAAAGCCTTAGCATAATCTTTCCAGCTTTCTTCTGTCTTTTCTTTTGAAAACGGCAGATTAATTTCATATCCTTTCACATCTACCCCTAAGAGATAGTGTTCAGTAGCCACAGTTTGAAACTGAGCTGATGAAATATTCAAATTGAAAATGAAAAAAGCGAGTATTAAAATATATCGTAACATATCGAATCAGTTCTTTAAGCTTGCAACGCAAATATAACAATTAGGTATTGCTAATTAAGCATTATAAAAATCCACTAAATCAATTTACAAAAATCAAGCCCTTTTGTAAATAAGTCAATTCATAAATCCAACTTATTTCATTATCATGAGTTTAAAAGGTAGAATAAATGTCTATGAAAAAAGTATTAATAACAGGCGGATCAGGATTAGTAGGAACGGAACTTTCAGCACTTTTAAAGGAAAAAGGCTATGAGGTTGCTCATCTTACCAGAAATAAAAAAGACAATTATCCTTATCAACAATTTGAATGGGAAATCAAAAAGCAAGAAATGGAGGAAGAAGCCATTCGTTTTGCTGATGTTATTATCCATCTTGCTGGTGCAGGGGTTGCGGATAAAAAATGGACTGATGATAGGAAAAAGATTATAATTAATAGCAGAACAGAGTCTGCCGCTCTTTTGCATAAAACTATAGCAAAAATGCCTAATGAAGCTCCAAAGCATTTCATAAGTGCAAGCGCCATTGGCTATTATGGTATGGATACAGGCGACAAATTGGTAGATGAAGACACTAATCCAGGAAATGATTTTCTAGCAGAAGTCACCAAAAAATGGGAAGCTGCAGCCGACCAATTTAAATCCTTAGAGATACCCATTGCAAAAATTAGAATTGGAATTGTTTTAACCGATAAAGGCGGAGCACTCCCACAATTAGCTCAACCTATAAAATTAATGGCCGGAGCACCCCTTGGTTCAGGAAAACAATGGATGAGTTGGATTCATATTGATGATTTAGTAAGATTATTTCTGCTTGTGCTAGAAAATAATTTGACTGGAGTTTACAATGGAGTAGGACCTCATCCTGCGACAAATAAAGAAGTTACCAAAGCCGTAGCTAAAGCTTTAGATAAACCCTTGATTCTACCAAATGTACCAGCTTTTGCTATGAAATTATTATTAGGGGAAATGGCACAAATGATCTTGGGAGGAAATAAAGTGAGTGCTGAAAAAACCCTTAAATCTGGATTTGATTTTAAGTTTGAGAAGCTTGATAATGCCTTACAGGATATTTATAATAAAGAATAATTACTGATTTTAGAATATTATAACAGCTACCTGTATCTTCTAGATTCTGAAAATGAAATTCCTTAGTAGGTATCCTGAGATTTTAGAATAATGCATATAGTGAAAATTAAATCTTTAACAATCTCTAAAAGCGTTCGCTTGCTGGCTAGTGATTATTATAAAATCTATTCTGCTTCTGAAATGATATTATATTTGTTTTTACTCCCCAAGATCGACATCATTCTTAAATGACCTCGAGATAGTTAACCATTCCTCCCCGACTTTCAACTTGTCCTTTTGAAATGCACTTATTTTATCTTGGTTGACTATAAAAGAGCGATGGATTTGGGAGAAATTATCTGGCAATTGTTCATGAATAGATTTCAAAGTCATTTTGCTGATTAGCGGCTTATCGTCTTCAAGCACAAATCTTAGATAATCCCCTTTTGATTCTATATATAAAACTTTATCTAACTGTACTTTTTGCTGTTGACGGTCGATGGAAATAAAAATATGATTTGCATTTTGACCCACTTCAATGGTTTTAGTATCCAACTCATTTACGGCTTTCAAAAAGCGTTCGAAAGAAATAGGCTTGAGCAGATAGTCTAAGGCTTTTACTTCAAAAGCCTCCACAGCATATTTCCTATGCGCTGTTATGAAGATCACTTTCGGCTGAACATTATAGCTTTTTATAAAAGTCAGCCCGTCTAGACCAGGCATTTCAATATCAATAAATAATAAATCAACAGAGTTCTTCTGCAAGAAACCCCTGACTTCCCAAGCATTGGTGAAAACTCCTTTCAAATCCAAAAAGGGAACTTTAGCAACATAATCGCTGATCAATTCACGCGCTAAAGGCTCATCATCCGCTATAATACATTTCCAATTTTTCATGCTACAGGAATAATGATTTCAATTTTAAATGTACCGTTTTCAACAGTCTTTATCAGTTGATAATTGTCTTTATAAATATAGGATAATTGACTTTCAATATTTTTCAAGCCTATTGCTTTTGGGTTATGCTTCGATTCTCTAAAATTATTGGAAAAAGAGATTTTTAATTTATCATCAGTTTCATGAAGTGAATAAATGATGGACAATTTTTCTGTATTGTTTTTGCCTGCATGCTTGAAGCAGTTTTCCATTAAAGTAATCAAAATCAATGGTGGGATTTTAATGAGTTCATCATTCTGAACTTGAATGTCTTTCTCAATATCTAATCTATCGCCAAAGCGAAAACTTTCCACATAAATATAATCTTCTAAAGTGCTGATTTCATCTGAAAGTTTGATGAGTTCTTTTTTACTGTTTTCTAAAATGTACTCCAATAAGGCACTGAGCCGCAAAATCAATTCCGGGGCTTTATCGGATTTTTTCAAGCTTAGCGCATATAAATTATTCATCGTATTGAATAAAAAATGTGGGTTGAGCTGACTCTTCAAAAACCGAAGCTCCGCTTCTGCCATGTTTTTGATGGCTTCATTCTTTTCGTTTTCAGTAGCGCGCCATTTTTCTATGCTGGTAATAGCTACAAAAAGAAAGATGATTAAAAATAGAACCGTATTTAAAATAGCGATATCACGTGATCCTGGCGGCATCAATTCAAATTGATAATCTGCAATCATGATTAATACTACTGTGTTAATCAAAATGCTGACATAAACCGCAGCAATAATGAGATAAATGACATACAGTATAAACTTTCGCCTTTTCCCTTTCAATAAAAATTTAGGAATTAGATAATTAGAAATCAGGTAAGCCGAAGCAATAGTAATGGGTAGATAGATGGAAGCTAAAAGTAGTGCTTCTGTCCAATTATTATCATACTTCAGCAAGAATGCGCAGAGCACAAATGCCAATAGCCAAAAAATAATATGATAGTAGTAGCTCTGCTTCATCAAAAAGTAAATTTAAGCAAGTTGAATTCAAAAGCAGTTATAATCGACAGATAACTGATTTAGGTAGATGGAATGCAGAAAAGACAAAGAAGGGTTGAATTTATGTTTTCTATCTTTATAGAAAGGTCAGCCATCGATAGTTAAAACTATTGAGCAAAAAAGGTGATAGCATTGTACATCACTAAAAATAAAAATTATGAAATTTATTGAAATTCATGTTGAAGGCGGTATAGAGTTTATGTCCGTCCTTTTCCTTCTTTTATTAGGGGTAATTGTTACAGCGGTTTTAGTTGTAAAAAATAAAGAGGATAAAACAAAAGCTAATAAATGGCTTAAAACATCTCAAGAAATAGCCATGTTCGCCCTAGTTTTTGGAATTTTAGGTCAATTTATTGGGCTTTTAGGAGCTTTTCAGGCCTTAGAAGAAGTAGGTGAAGTTTCTCAGGGGATATTAGCAGGAGGTTTAAAAATATCATCCTATACCACTGTTTATGGAATTGTTATATTCCTTTTGGCCAAGCTTTTTAAGATAGGGTTTCAATTCTCTCAAAAATAAGGTGTATTCATAGTGGTCAGATTTGGCATCTCTAATGATGTCATTTCTGATCATTTTGGTAAACTTCAGACATCCTATTTAATACATTATATCAAAGAAATAATTATTCTAATATCTTTTTAATCAAGAGAACTTATGAGAATTATAGAAATCATACTATTATTAATTGTAACCGTTTTTCCAATTTACATTTCAACAAAAAACTACTCACTTAATAAGAAAAGTGCTTTAGTATTTATCGGAATTTTATTTCTTATTCATCTGATTTTCGAAGGATTCAGATGGCAAATGATTCCCTCCTATTTACTTATCCTTATCCTAACATGGTGTATTTTTAAAGCGCATTCCTTTTTCAAAGGAGGATTGTTTAGAAAAATAATAACCGGAATTGGGTTCGCTATTTTGATAATTTTTGCTTGGGTTTTGCCTTATATTCTACCAGTATTTGATTTGCCAACACCATCAGGAAAATATAAAGTAGGTGCTCAAGATGTTCATTTAATTACAGATCAGGAGGAAACTATTACACCAGAAGCAGGAGATAAAAGGGAGCTGATGGTTAAAGTTTGGTATCCTGCTAAAATCAATAATGAAGAAAAGGAAGTTTACCTGAATGAAGCTGAAAGAGTTGGATTTGCTTCTAAATATGGAGTACCTAATTCGGTTTTTAATTACTTAGATTATATAGAAACACATACTTTTATCAAGCCTGATGTGGCAAAAGGAAAATTCCCTATCCTTATTTTTTCTCATGGTCACCAATCTAATGCTACCGGATACTATGCAATATTAGAGGAAATAGTAAGTCATGGCTATATTGTATTGAATATTAATCATACTTATGAAAGTGTGGGTTCGCTTTTTCCTGAAGGAGAAATTAAATTGTATAGTAAGGAATTTGAAAAAGTGCAGATGACTGAGGAAATGGCTGCAATGACTTGGTCAGCAACACAGGAATTGGAAAAAGCCAAAACCAATGAAGAAGAGTATGCCGCTGTTAAGGATCTCATTCGAGATTATGTAGCCGGAGATATCGGATTGCGCTGGAGCAATGATATTTCTATGGTCATTGATGCTTTAGAAAGAGGGGATACTTTTTCATTCTTCGCAAAACACATTAACACCTCAAAAATTGGGGTATTCGGACATTCTCAAGGTGCTACAGCAGCAGGTCAGGCGTTATTGAATGATAAAAGAATAAAAGCAGGAATAAGTATTGACGGTATTCTTTGGGGCGCCATGATTGATACTACTTTGACAAAACCCTTTGCTATACTTTCTGCAGATTGGGATTATAGTGCTTATCAACCTGATTTAAATAAACACATTTTTCGAAATGGTACTGCTAATGATTTCTATCAAGGTAAAATTTTAAAAGCAGGTCATTCAAACTTTATGGATATTCCCTACAAGATTAGAATACCAGTTATCAACGAGGCAGGATCCATCAAACCTGAGAAAGCATCTAAAATAACCTCAGTGGTGGTCTTGCAGTTTTTTGATAAATATTTAATGGATAAAAATGTTGATTTGATGACGCTAAAAAAGGAATACTCTGAGCTTGAATTGATTAAAGAAAACTAATAGGGCGATTAGTCTATACTATTGGTGTTTTTCAAGCTATCGAACAAGTAGGAGAAGTTTCCCAGGGAATTTTAGCGGGGGGATTAAAGGTCGGCTCTTACCCTACAGTATATGGAATCTTTATTTTTCTTCTGGCAAAGCTGTTTAAAATCGCATTTCAATTTATTAAAAAGTAGCCGTTTCCATAGTTTAATGGTCGGGCAGTAGCCTAGTCTCATGAGTTGCTCCCGACTTATAGGAAACTTAAGCACGCATTTTATTATGCGTGCTTTTTATGTTTAATCATCTCTTTTAAACCATGGTTTAAAAACACTACAAATTTACTAGCTCCTAGCTCCAGTTTTAAAGAGGAAAAGAAGGTTTTGACATTTATGCCATAGGCATTCTTTTAGGGGTAAAAAAAGGAGAAAATCATATATATTAATAGTTTTTTAATGCTAATTTAATAGTTTTGTGACTTGATAAATAATCAAAGTAAACCTAATCGATTTAATTTTTAATAATAAAAACTATGAAAAAAGCCTTACTTTTTTTTAGTATACTATTTCTTTCTTTAGAACTAAAAGGGCAGACAGAAGAATATTTTGATCCTGATGATCGACCTAAATTTTATTTTGGTGTAGGAACAGGTATTAATACTTATACTGGACTAGCAGGACTTTCCGGTAATTTCATAATTGAAAAAAAACTTTTTGTACAAGCCGGCCTAGGGTTAAGCTCCTGGGGCGTTAGAACTTCTATTGGACTTCGATATGATAGATCTTATAGAAACGGTTTCACCTATGGCATAGGTTTATCAAATTCCTCGGGTATTGATGATATAGATATGGAATTAGAAACAGCTAGCGGAGGGACAAGAGATATAAATATGCAATTAGAAAATGCTCCTGCAATTTATATAAAAACCGGCTATAACTGGTGGTTTGGTGAAAACAATACATTTAATATAAACCTAGGGTATTCTGTTGCCTTAAAAGGACAACCATGGACTGTCAATGACGGCTCTTCATTGTCACCAACTTCCCAGCAAGTCCTGCAACTAATTGCTCCGGGTGGTATTATTCTTGGCATGGGTTTCACTTTTGGTATCCAATAATATTTGGAATAGAAGGGTGACTTTCATTAGTCCAATAAGGGTGAAAAATCAGTAACAGAATTAAATTCCATTATTAAAGCACGAGATATTTACGCTCGTGCTTTTTCAATTTCTCAAAGATTAGCTTATTACACAGCTACAGCATTCATAAAACTTAGATTTCAAAGACTCTCTTCCTCTTTGCACCCTCATTTTTGCAGCTGAATAGGATATATTCAATTTCTCAGCAATCTCTTTCTGGTTTACGCCTTCTAAATCAGACATTCTCACCGCTTCCCTATATTTGTTAGGCAATTGTTCCAAAAGCTTTAAAACACAGTTTTCCACAGCAATATTGACAAAATCCTCCTCTTCATCTTGCGATAAATCATCCACTATGGATTGACTATGTTTCTTTTGCTCTTCCCTAAAGTAATCAATCACCACATTAGAAGCTACTCGATAAAGCCAGGCCCTCAGGTTCCTAACATCTTGTAGTTTCTCACACATACTATATAGCTTAAGGGCCAACTGAGAAGTCAAATCCTCAGCCACTTCTTTGGATTTGACTTTTTTCAGGATATAATTTTGAATTTCACCTTTAAATTCCAAATAAATTGGAAAAACAGCTTTGCATTCTTGATTCATATTCGAATATCTGAAATTTATTTTAATGAAACGGCACTTTCATAATATCCAGGACTGTCCTGATAAGTAGTAAACAATTCCCATTCATTTTGATCCTGATCTTTTGCTCAAGACTTTTGCGATTTCGCATAGCAACATGTAGTTAAACCTTCTTCTTCCATTGCCACATTCGCATTCTTCGCTTGAAGATAAAGTGATTGCAATTCCTCATCTGAGCTGGCTTCAATACCTAAATGATTCACTCCAAAAGCTTCTGTAGCATTACTTTTAATACTCAAATTTAGACTAGGATTATTAATTTTCCATTGTAAATAATCGTCTTTTTCTTTAGTAGGAGCTATTCCTATTAAAGCTGAGTAAAACTTCTTTGCTTTTGATAAGCTACTTACATTTAACATAATGTGTATTCTTTTCATGACTTTAATATTTAAAATTCATCCCTATGACGGGGACATTTACAAAAAGACACATTTTTTAAGCTTTCTTTTTTAGGGTTTTAAAATGTCACTTAAGTAATCATGAATTTATGTTTTGCCCTTAAATTTTTTGTTAAGTTTGTTTTATTTAAAATCAAATTTCCCTCTATGAATAAGATTCTAATTAAGGCCGAAATGGTATTACTAGCTTTATTGGCTGTAGCTGTTGTCCTTGAACTTTTGGATACCAAGCTTTCTATACTTTACATTATTAGCTTAGCAGGACTTGGAATAGTCTTTTTTTTATTCGCCCAAATTCCTTCCCAAGCTAAAATAGAAGGATCTGATTTTAATTCATTACTTGGCCTCTCTATTGTACCCAGAGTTTTATGGATAAGCACTGCTATTACTACAGTAGGAGTTCTTTTTTATCTTCAGGGTTTTGCAGGAGCGTTTAAACTTCTAAGCATTGGCGGAATTACAATTGCTATCTGCACCCTAATTCTTATAATACTAAGAGTCATTAATGTTAAAGGATTGGAACAAGTGATACCTATCCTCTACAGATCATATCCAGCCTTGCTTGCTGCTGCTTATTTTATATTCGCATAAGCAAATTTAATAGTAAATATAGCCTTCTTATAAATTGATAATAAGTACTATATTTTGATTCACAATAAAAACATACTTATACGGTTAATAGTTTGGAAAAGAGAAACTTAATGTTTTTAGAAATGAAAAGAATATTGTTTTTTTATTTATGTATTCTTGCACTATTCTCAAGCTGTGAGGAAATAGATTCTCAATGTATGAAAGGGGAAGTTATCGGAGAAATTAGGAGTGCTGGTGGAGGGTTAGCTGTTTCATTGGATAGAAATCACGAAGGAGCTGTGAATTGGCAGGGAGAAAATAATGTAATTGAGCTTTTGAATATACCCGGCATTTATCAAAGCCCGGGAACTACCATCTATTTTACCTCAAGGCCAGCGAACTCAGATGAGCTTGGCCCAGTGACTGCTGACGGGGATGAGAGTATAGAGTTAGTTCTTTATGGATTGGAGTTTAATTCTGATGAATGTCCATAAATTTAAAACTCAGGTAAAAAGATAATTTAGCTATTTAATTGGTTTTAGAATAAAACTTTAAATAAGCGAATAAAGCAACCATCCCTTTGTGCTATTCTTTCAATCCTCCTCCAATATCTCCTTCACCCTCCCTACTTCACCAGTCTCCAACATCACTTTTATCCCATGCGGATGAAATGAAGATTTGGTTAAAATCTTTTTTACAAATCCATTGGTCAAATCTCCAGTTCTCTGATCTTGTTTTTGAACAATCTCTACTTCCAGGCCAATTTTTATATCGTTTCTATTTCTTCCGTCAGGCATATCCTATTCTTTGTTTTAGTAAATTAATTTAACCTAAGATTTATGTAATAATGTAAAATAATTGTGTAACAATCAATATAGTTAAAAATCACAAATTTACATTGTAACCACTCCATTACGGAAAAAAATACAAAAACTATGAAAACCGAAGAAAAAGAAGAACAGGATCTGAAACCGATCAGAGAACAGAACGAGCCAAACAAGGCTGATAAGGATGAAAAGAAGCGCAAAGCCATTGAAAAGGATAAAGATAAAGAGGATTTGACGGCAAAGGAAACCAGTGGTAAGTCCGATGAGAAGAGGGAAGAGCAAAATTAAAACCTGTGATTATCAAATAACAAAATTTAGAGGTTATATCCCTTTACAGCTTTAAAAGTGGTTTTAACATATTAGCTAAAGTTGATTTATGGGGGTAATTCCTGTTTATAATTTAACATTACTTTCATTTTATGCTATCAACCCTTGAACCTAAAATCGGTATTGAAAAATACCATTCCAATATTTTATCCACCATTGGCCAAACGCCATTGGTTCACCTAACCCGACTATCAGGTCAACATGATTTTTCTGTTTTTGGAAAAATGGAAAGTTTTAATCTTGGAGGCAGCATTAAAGACCGAACCGCCTTTAATATGTTATCACAAGCACTTGCTTCAGGTCACATTAAAACCGGAGACACCATTATAGAATCTAGTTCAGGCAATATGGCTTTAGGCCTAGCTCAGGCTTGTAAATTTTTTGGTTTAAAGCTTATAATTGTTTTTGACCCTAAAGCGAATGTCCATACCGAAAAAATCCTGAAAACTTATGGTGCAAAATTGGTGAGAATAACTCATGAAGAGCCGCAAGGAGGATTTTTGGAAAGTCGAATCAAGAAAGTGCAAGAACTGCTCAACGAACACCCAAATAGCCACCGCCTGAACCAGTATGAAAATTCAGCCAATCCGGAAACCCATTATCAGACCATGAGCGAAATTACTTATGCCCTCCATCAAAAAGTGGATTATATTTTCATCAGTACCAGCACTTGCGGAACCCTAATGGGGTGTGCACATTATATTTATGAAAATCGCTTACCCACTAAAATCATATCGGTAGATGTAAAAGGAAGCGTAACTTTTGGGCAGAAGGAAGGTAAACGTCTCATTCCGGGACACTGTTCCGGTAAACCATCCAACTTTCTAATCCTCGATCTCATTTATGATATTATCCATATATCTGACGAAGAATGTATTAAAGCTTGTTGGAATCTGCTCGAAAATGAGGCCATCCTTTGTGGAGGGTCTTCGGGCGCAGTTATTTCCGCAATAGAAAAATACGCTCCGGCTATTCCTGCGGGGACTAATTGCGTGGCCATTCTTTGTGATAGAGGCGAACGCTATCTGGATACGATTTATAACAAGGACTGGATTAATGAACATTTTCAAGATATTAAATTTTCTCATAGACTTATAAGTGACAACCATTAAATGAATGATATGAAAGCTTTTCCTTATAAAATAGCAATTGTAGGTTTGGGTCCCAAGGGCATGTATGCATTGGAGCGTATACTCGCGCAATTAAAGGCAAGTCCTGTGCAACAGATTGTAGAAATTCATCTTTTTAATAAAACCACTTTTATGGGCTCGGGCGATGTCTACAGAAGCGATCAGCCTGATTATTTACAGATGAATTTCTCCAATAAACATATCAATATGTGGCCTGCGGAATTACCTCCCCCAGTGGTTGAACATCCCTTGAGCTTATCAGAATACCTGAAAAAGCAGAATAGCATTGATGAGATTGATCCTTTGTTTTCATCGCGTGCCATGGTGGGGGCATATCTCGAAAATGGATATGCTCAACTTTGTGCCAACCTTCCTGAAAATGTAATTATTCATCAGCATATTTCGAAAGTAGGTTCCATAGTAAAAGTTGGCACTCATTATTCCATAGAATTTGAGGAGCAGGGAGAAACACCTAGCTTGAGTGATTTCCAAAATATTTTAATCTCTACGGGCCACCAACAACATAAAACCCCAGATGACGCCAGTGAAAATGAGATCTCATTTATTTATCCTGTAGAAGACAAGTTAAAAAATATTAGGGAAGGCCAGATTGTTGCAATAAAAGGCATGGGCTTAACCTTTATAGATGCAGCATTAGCACTTACAGAAGGAAGAGGAGGAGCTTTTACGGATTCAGATGATGGAAAATTAATTTACAAAGCCACAGGAAAAGAACCGAGATGCATTTTTCCCTTCTCAAAATCCGGATGGCCAATGTTGCCAAAACATAATTTCAATGAGTATCCTAGAGAATTGTATGTTTCAAAACTCAGCAGATTAAAGCCCAAAAAGTTAAGTTTCCAAAATGACATTCTGCCACTTATTACTCAAGATATGGAGTTTGCTTATTACAGGACTTTATTCGCAGAGCAAAAAGAGTTACTAGCCTATCACCCAAATTATGATGAAGTAAAAAATCAAATAAATGATTTCCATGAAAAACATCCCCAATACAAGCTCTTTTCAATGCGCAACTTATTGGAACCAGCTTTTGATTCTTATAAAAGAACGGATCAAAATATTCTGGAATACTTAAAAATTTATAGTCATGAAAAGATCGAAAATATAGAACACAAAGCACAATTGCGTGCAGCCGCAGTTTGGCAAAGATTCAGTCCTTTATTTAATGAACTCTATTCCTTTAGCGGACTTGATGCCAAATCCCACCAAGAATTTGATCAATATTATTTTGGCAAGTTTAACCGCATTGCCTATGGTCCTCCTCCACAAAATCTTAAAAAGATATTGGCCTTGGCAGAAGCGGGGATTATCAATTTTCAATTTGCCAGAAGTCCAGAAATAAGAATTTATAAAAGTGGTTTTGTATTAAGCAATGATGAATCCGAAATGTATTGTGATGTATTGATCGATGCCCGAATTCCTAAAAACGCTATGGAAAAAGAAGCTTCTGGCTTGTTCTCGAATTTATGTAAAAATGGTTTGGCCAGACCTTATGTCAACCGGGACGAAAATGCACATTATGCTCCGGGAGCAGTTGAAATCAATCGCTATGGAAAATGAATTAACAAAGAAGGAAATACTGAAAACATAACGCTTTACGGCACGCCTACGGAAGGGATTGTGCATGATAATGATACTTTGTCGCGCAGCCGAAATAACTTTGCCCGGCCATGGGCAAAATCCATCATCCAACAACTAATCAAAAGTGAAAACGACAATAAGCAAGAACCTGCCAAGGCTTACTCCTATAGTAAGTAATTGGATGATACAATTGATGGAGGATAAAAAGTTGTTGGGCACACTTTTTGAAACCTATGGTTCTCCTCTAAATATCCATTATCTGCCCGAATTTGACCGAAACATCCAAACGTTCCGAGAGGTATTTGAAAAGCACAAAATACGGCATCAATTATTTTATGCCCGCAAGGCCAACAAAAACCAAAGTGTGGTAAAACGAGCAAAAGAAAATGGCATTGGTGTGGACACGGCCAGCTTTAGGGAATTGCGACAAGCACTGGATGCGGGGCTAGAAGCTGAGAAATTGGTAAAAATATATGCAACAGCCGTCAATGATTATGACTGGGGCATGGTTAGAGGTAAACCCTATTTGTACCGATTACTATTTACCTGAGTTCGATTCTAATTTAGGATTCAGAACGCCTGTAAATAGTGAGTTTCAACTAAAAATTCTGAAGCAATAGCGGGCTATTGTAAGGAATTTTTAGGAAGAAAATCGCTGTTTAGAGGTGGGATAGGAAAAGCTTTT
>NZ_JAGXGF010000103.1 GCF_024636815.1 Marivirga sp. | reverse complement strand
TATATAATTCTAACCTTCTTTTTGATCCCTTTCATTTTAATATCTTTTAATAGAGAAGATGGAAATGAAATAGAACCCGATGTGAAGATAGAAGAAAGGATAAACAAGTCTGATAATCCAGCTGACTCATTGGATTAATTCTCCAATTACATTTAATCTTTCGAACACATCTGTTTTCCTCGGTAAAATTAAAACACTATATTTTATTGTTTTAAAGGCACTTTTTTATTGTTATATAGTGTCCAAAAATGCAGAATTAAGCATTATATTGCCAATTTTTGAGTTTTAATTCTTGCTTAATGCTTCATACTTTTTCCATTGATGAAAAAGTATACAAAAAATCTAGGTAAAATGATGCTACTTCCCGCAAATGCCAACGCTGGCCCGCCATTTTACCTTCCAGCCCGCTTTTTCGCTTGAGGCGAAATTAGGGGAGTTAGCTATTAATGAACTGATCAAATAAATTCGATCTTATTATTCCCTTAATTAAATCAGTTTTACCTTGTTTCTAGATATTTTTAAATTATTCGACTGAAATTATTTGTACTTTGAATAATTATGGTGGCGCAGCGAGGAAAACAGGAAAAAGAAGCAGATGTTAAAATAGAGGAAAGTATTTATCAGCAAGATAATTCTGCCGATTCATTGGATTAGTTCACCAATTACATTTAGTCTTTCAAATACCATTTCTGTATGTGGAGCATCTTTTAACTCATCAGTTAAGTCTTGCCCCGACCAATGTTCATAATGCGTCCCATTTCTCCATAGTTTGGAGTTAGTGGCATCATATATAATTCCCTTATAAGCTATCCAGATTTCATCTCGATCCTGTCCGTTTCGCAAAGCGAGCTGTTGAGGGCTATATTTTTTCATTAATAATTATTTTAAATGAACCATATTAGAAACAAAAAGACAGCCTAAGGCTGGTTTCTTTAACCACTAAGATCTCTAAGAATTTCACCAAGAACACAAAAGGACAGCTAAATGCTTATTTTAAGGCCTCGTAGTTTTTTGAATTGAACTTCAAAAGAGATAATAGGATTTTGCTAAAGTAGAAAATTGTGGTGATTTTATTATTTTCTCCTAATGCAAATCTGTGAAAACTATCCCCTCTAGGGGATTATAGGGGTGTCGGCTGGGAAAATGAAATCTTAATATACAATAGTCAAAATGAAATTTTACCCTAAATAAAAAACCACAAAAGAATCAAATTTATCAAAAGTTAATGAGGCTTTATTCTCATTATAATTGTCATCGACTCTTTTGTGGTAAAATATTATTTGTAGTTTAAACTACTCTATTTGTTTTGGCTCATTTCATTATCAGCCGGTGACTGACCTCTTGGAGTAGTATTCCTTCTTTGATATAATTCAAATTTGTTAGGAATACTTCTAGGTGGCCAGTAGTTGTTTTCTTCATCTACATCTGCTGTTTCTCTTTTAGGATCTACCTGAAACTGAACTATTTCTTTTTGAGAAATAATCACTTTAGTAGCAGTATTCTCTCTCTTTCTCCAGATTTCAGCAGGATATTTTAACGTTTCTTGGCTCCCATCCCTATAAGTAACTTGTACTATGATAGGCATTACTAATCCACCTTCGTTTTTATACTGAACTTCATAGAAATTATATCCGCCATCTAATAACTCTTTCTCTTTAGTCGATAGTGAAGCTCTAAATGATTTATAAGCTTTTCTGTCATCGCTATCCACTTCAAATGGATCGTAGCTATTGTAGAAATCTTTCAATTCAGGATGTTTTTCTACTACCGTTTTAACTCCTTCTTTATTGTTCTTATCTGGAGTAACATGGTAGCTTTCTTCCTCATCTCTATCTTTTCTGATTTTATTCTCTACATCTGGGTTTTGAGAATCAAATTTATACCATTCCACATCTTCTATGGCGATATCCACATGGTCAGTGCTATAGAACCAACCTCTCCAGAACCAATCTAAATCAACAGCTGAAGCATCTTCCATTGTCCTGAAAAAGTCAGTAGGAGTAGGGTGTTTGAATGCCCATCTTTCCGAGAAAGTTTTGAATGATTTATCAAAAAGCTCTCTGCCCATTACAGTTTCTCTTAAAATATTTAGAGCAGTAGCAGGTTTTCCGTAAGCATTATTTCCAAATTGAATGATGTTTTCTGAATTCGTCATAATAGGACGGATATTGTTTTTATCTCCTTTCATATAAGAAACAATATTTCCAGCAGGTCCTCTACGACTTGGGTAGTTAGGCTCCCATTCCTGCTCAGTAACGAATTGCACAAAACTGTTCAATCCTTCGTCCATCCAGGTCCATTGACGTTCATCAGAATTAACAATCATCGGGAAGAAGTTGTGTCCAACCTCATGAATGATTACACCAATCATGCCGTATTTTGTTCTGGCTGAATAAGTACCGTCTTCTGCTGGTCTTCCATAGTTGAAACAAATCATTGGATATTCCATTCCATTTGCTGCTTCCACTGAAATAGCTACTGGATAAGGATAAGGAATGGTCATTCTAGAATATACTTCTAAAGTATGTGCTACTACTCTTGTAGAGTATTTATCCCATAATCCCCAGGCTTCTTTTGGGTAATAAGACATAGCCATTACGGTTTTGCCATCGATATCAACACCCATTGCATCCCAGATAAATTTACGGGAAGAACCAAATGCGAAGTCACGAACATCTTCTGCTTTATAAGTCCAGGTTTTAGTACCGGAAGCTTTATTTTTCTCAGCTTTTTCCGCTTCTTTTTTAGTAACAATTAAAACAGGATCATCAGAAGTTTTTGATTTCTCCCATCTTTCTAACTGCTCTTCAGTTAATACTTCATCAGCATTTTGTAATTCACCTGTAGAAGCAATAATATGATCTTCTGGAACGGTTATGTTCACCTCATAATCTCCGAAAGGCAATGCAAACTCACCACTACCGATGAATTGCTTATTCTGCCAACCTTCGAAATCGTTGTAAACAGCCATTCTTGGGAACCATTGTGTAATGGTATAAACAGTGTTTTCATCTCCTTCAAAGTAATCGAATCCACCACGACCGCCCATTCTGGCTCTATCGTTGATATTGTAAAACCAGTCTATCGAGAATGAAATTTGATCACCTGCTTTCAAAGGCTCATCCAAATCAATTCTCATCATAGTATTATTGATGGTGTAATTCATATCATTACCATCAGCATCTACCAGTTTTTGAATTTTATGACCACCATCATAATCAGGGTAGCCCATCATACGATCAATTTGTCCTTCGCTTGCACTACTAGGAACGCTATTTTCATCTACTGCATAAGACATGCTGTTTTTAGCACGCATATTCTGGTCAAGCTGAACCCATAAATAGGTTAAATCATCCGGTGAATTGTTGGTATAAGTAATGGTTTCAGAACCAATAATTTGATTTTTTCCTTCGTCCAGGGTCACATCAATTTTATAATCTGCTCTTTGTTGCCAATACATATGACCCGGTGCACCTGAAGCTGCTCTGTAAACATTCGGTGACCTTAGCATATAATCCAATTGCTCAAATTTGCCTTGGTTTTTATACTCTTGCGCAGTTGCAGCAAAAGCAAAAAGTGCCATAAAGGCGGTAAATATTCTTTTCATATCTAATTTAATTTAATGTACTACTTACCAAAATTTTGTTTCCATCATAATTGTCACGGCTATTCCCGCAATGGCGCTGGAAACAATCAGCACCCAATCTCTTCTTTTCAAACCAAAAAGATCTATAAAGATAAAGGATATAAGCAAGAAGATAAGCACTATAATAATTTGCCCTACTTCAAGTCCTATATTAAAAGCTAATAATTCCATTACAATAGAACTATTTTTGCCCAAAATGGCTTTCAGATAATTACTAAACCCTAATCCGTGAATTAAACCAAAAAGCAAGGCAAAAATATAATTCAATTGCATCTTTCCAGTGCTTTTCAAATCACGTTCTTTCTTGAAAAGATTAGCAAAAGCCGTAATGAATATGGTTACCGGGATTAAAAACTCTATTAACTCAGGTTTAATCACCACATAATTTAAGGTAGACAGCACCAAAGTAATAGAGTGACCGATTGTAAAGGCTGTGATAAGGATTAAAACCTTTTTCCAATCACGCATTAGATAAATAGCCGCCAGCGCCAAAACGAATAAAATGTGATCGTATCCGTTAATGTCCAGTATGTGGTCTAGTCCTTCTAGAAAGTAGGCTTTAAAAGTTGACATATTCTTTTATATAGAATCTAAAAATTAATAATACAAATATTTGTCAATTGGTGCTGAATATCAATCCCGATAGCTATCGGAATAGACTATCTCCAATAATTACCAATAGGCTTAATTAGTAATTTTTCAGTTTTATAGTATTAAAACATAATATTACCATAATTTTGCAAAACAGTCACAAGACTTTCAAAAATGTTATATAGCAATTTTATTATCGGTTTTTTATGGGTGCTTAGCGGAATGCTACATCCCTTTTATGTTTCCATTACAGATTTGGTTTACAAGGAAGACACCAAATCAGTCCAAATTATGCATAAGGTATTTGTGGATGATTTTGAACAAACTTTAAACAAGCATTATAAGGTCAATCTTGATATTCTGGCAATGGAAAACACTTCCGAAATTGATGAGATGCTAAAAGACTATTATTCGAAAAGGTTTGCCGTTAAGATTGATGGAAAGGAACAGGAAATCACCTATATAGGCAGCGAACTGGAAGAAAATGTGCTTTGGGTCTATCAGGAAATCTACAAAGTAAGGAAACCTAAAAATTTCAAAATCACCAATACAGTTTTGTTTGATGAATTTGATACGCAATCCAACCTTGTTCACACAGATTTAGGAGGAAAAATTAAAACCTTAAGATTGACTGAAGGTGATGGAACTCAGGAAGTGGAGTTTGAAGTTTATTAATAATTACGAATTAATAATTACTAATTTAAAAATTGTGAACCTATGTTCCAATTTCCACTTTAGAATTTCATATAATACATTTAAACTTTGCCCTTAATTTTTTCCTGCACTTCTTTTATTTGAATTACTTTTCCTTGCAAGGATAAGTAATTGGTTTTGAATCCTAATCTATTTATATTTTCCTGATTTTCAGTAATTTGCTCATTTCAATTTTAAAAAATAAATCCCAATTAATTTTCCATTTTAATCAACTATAGTAAACCTGATACGTTCGTATATTTAATCTATAGAAATCTAAACCACAGAAAATGAAAAATTATGCGTTGATTATGTTGATGGCATTAATGGTGACTGTTGGCTCTTGCCAGACAAAAACGAAAAAAGAAAATGCCGAGTTGAAACAGCAGTTAAATGATTTGAAAGCTGAGAACGATGAATTAAGCAGAGCAAGTAGTAAAATGGAGGTTTCTATTAATAAGTACAAAAAAACTTTGGATGAAATTGATAAAAACCTTGCGGGAATAGCTGAAAATCAAGTATTAGTTGGTGAATTAAAGGTTGAGTTAAAGGAGAGTAAAAATAAAGATGTAGCAAAAACCATCAATGATCGGATATCCCACATACGCGCTATGATGGAAAATTCGAAAATTAAGATCATGAATCTGGATAAAAGTCTTGTTCAATTAAGAAAACAATCTGGAGTTAAAAGTGATGAAATTCTATCATTAGATAAACGATTAGATGAAACTAGTAAGCGTTTAATTGATAAACAGAATGAGATTACTGAATTACGAAATTCGCTTGAGAAGCAATTGGAAGAGTTAGGTGTAGAGTTAGAAAATCAGGTTTTATTAGCGACTGAGTTGAAAAATAAATTAAATAGAGCTTTTTATCTAGTGGCAGATTCCAAGACCTTAAAGGAAAAAGAAATTGTTAACAAAGAAGGTGGTTTTATTGGCATTGGACAAGTGAAAATGTTAAATGCTGAAGCAGCAGATAGCCTTTTTAATAAAGCGAAGAAAGATCAGTTGAAATTTATTCAACTGGATAGTAAAAAGGCTAAGTTAATTACTAATCACCCAGAAGGCAGTTATGAAATAGTAGAAAATTCTGACAAGATCGAACGCCTTAATATTTTGAGTCCCAATGATTTTTGGAAAGATACAAATTATTTAGTTATTGAAATCGATAGAAAATAACCTCTTAAAAAAATATTTTGAATCAGCTCTTTCGATTAAGCATCAAAAGAGCTGATTTTTTTAATTCTATCTGAGATATTAAGAATTAACCTTAGAGTACATTCAAACTCTGCTCCTTTATCTTCTCAAGCTCTTCTTTCATTTGAATGACCTGCTCCTGCAAATCCGAATCATTGGCTTTGGAGCCTAAAGTATTGATTTCCCTACCGATTTCCTGACTGATAAATCCTAATTTTTTACCGTGAGATTCAGCTTTACTTTTGAGCGTGTCTAGGAAATATTTTAAATGAATGGATAGGCGTTCCACTTCTTCATTTACATCCAGTTTTTCAGAATAATAGATTAATTCCTGCTCCAGCCTTTCCTGATCATAATCCACAGAAAGTGTTAATTCCTTAATATTGGTTTGCAGTCGGGTACGGATTTTCTCCATTCTTTTGGGCTCAATTTCCTTAGCTTTTTCCAGTTTTTCAGAAATGGTATTGGTATAGCCTGCTAAGAGATCACTTACAGTTTTGCCTTCTGCTTCCCTAAACTCATTACATTTTTCTAATGCATTTTTCAGGGTTTCAAGAATTAAATTTTGATCATCTTCATTAATCTTATCATCCTCATATTTAATAATATCAGGTGCTTCCAAAGACATTTTCATAATGTCGTGGAATTTCCTTCCGTTTAACTCTTCCAATTCCGAAAGCTTTTCCAGATAAGCTGAGAAGAGCTCCTGATCTATATTAGGTAGAGCTAATTGTTTATTTTTTTCTGAAATTTTGATGGCGACAGATGCTTTTCCTCTAATTAGCATTTGGGTAATTAAATTCCGAACCTCAATTTCTTTAGCATTTAAAACTTTAGGGAGTTTTAAAGAAAGGTCTAAAAATTTAGAATTAAGGGTTTTGATTTCTACTTCAACAGTAATGTTGTCGTTTTGTGCTTCAGCAATACCAAAGCCAGTCATTGATTTAATCATGAAATTTTAATATCTGTATTTATGAATTTACAAAAATTACTTTTTGTATTGAATTTCAAATTGTAATAATTTTTTAGTGAAATTAATTAAAAATCGTATCCGATACTTAAGCTTAATTTAGGATCCTGAACGATGTAATCCTCTATTGGGTATGCGTAATCAAGCCTAATATAATAACCCAATACTGTGGTTCTTAACCCTAAGCCGAGCGAAGATAGCCAAGGGTTTTTATAATTTCTAATGACTGCTTTAAAATTATCAGTTTCTATATTTTGGCGGTTAATACTATTGTCCTGATCCCATGGGCTTCCTCCCAACCAGGCAGTTCCTATATCATAAAATCCAATCAACTGAAAATTTCTTGCAAAATTAGAAGTCATGGAATTATTACTCAACACCCTGAAAAGCGGAAATCTTAATTCATTGCTTAATAGGATTACATTTTTTCCGCTGAATTCATTTAGTTGAAAGCCTCTCAAACCTGTAACAAATTCATGGAATAGGATATTGGAATTATAAATTGGGCTTTCTGCCGAAGTTAATGCTAAAGGATTTTCCTCTGGGGTTACTTCTGCGCCAGCTGCTGGCTCATTTACTCGTCTGAATACCCAATTATCAACTCCACCTAACATGAAGTAGGGAGAGTTTTGTCCAATAAATCCACCCACATATAATCGACTGGCAAATGTAATCTCTCGAAATACTTTTTGGTAGTTTCTTATGTCTAAGTATAACTTACTAAATGATTCTCCTGCACTGAACCCGCCAGTGTAGTTTTCAAAGGCCACTTTACCTCTCAATCCTTGCCTCATATTGAGACCTAAAGGTTGTGAATTATCATATATATATTCAATTTTCCCACCGAATAGCAAATCATTTTGTAGTGGACTTTTTGCTAAGTTGTTACTCTGCGTTAATACATTGAAACTACTTTCGATATATTGCTGAAAAATTATGTGAGGTTTTACACTAATTCTACTGTTATTCGAAAAAGGGAATGCACCTCCAAAGCTTAAATTATTAAGTGAATAAGTTTGCTCAGTATATCTATCGTCTAGCTTGGTGGCATAAACTTCCCGTTCAAATCTCACGCTATAATCAACAAGACGCTCTAGATACTGATATTCACCAAAAATAGAACCGCTTTTGAAATCTTGTAATGAAACATCAAAGCCACCATAGAATTTATTGTTTTCTCTCAGGTCATTCATTTGATACCTGGAGTACATAGAAAGTCCTATTAAAGGATCTATTTTCCATGAGGCAGTTACATTATTTGTCGTAAAAGTAGGCTCATAATCGAATGGGCCCATTAAACTTGCCGTGTTTCTGAGCTTACTTAAATTTTTTAGGAGGGAACTTTCTTGCTTATCATTTTCAAATTGCTGCTCTTCAAAGTCAAAATTATCGGCATCCAATTTTGTAGTAGATTCTGCACTTTGTTTAAGTTTTTTCTGAAGGCTGGAAAGAGAGGAGTCTTGTTTGAAATTTGGATTATCTTTAATTTCAATTTCATTACTTCTAGCTTTATTTTGGTTCGTAGAAGGTGTTTCTCTAGTAAGTTTTCTGCTAAGCTGAACTTGTTTTCTTAGAGTAGAGGCTAAAAATTTAGCTTCATTACCAGTGAAATCATCTTTAAAATAAAATTTTTGACTTCCATTTTGATCCAACACTACAGAAAAGTAATTTAATTCCGGGCGAATGTCAAAATTTCGAATTCCGGTACCGTAAGCCGAAATTTGTTTCGATATCTCTTTTTGAATATCAAAACGGTAAAGATTATTAATACCGGATTTGTCACTAACATAAAATATAGTGGTACTATCTGGAATTACAACTTTTGTGTTTTTACCAAAATCATTAGTCAGTTGATTTAGCTGATTGGGTTTATCAATGTCAAGTTCAAAAAGGTTGAAATTTTTGTCAAGATCTTCATATTTGAAATCAATTGAAATGCTATCTGTTTTTCTATTGGATGAAAATACAATCCTTTTTGTTCCGGGTATAAAAGCCGGATGCAAATCATCAAAAATATCATTTGTTAATCTTCTTACGTTTGGCCTTCCTGTGCTTATTAAATATAAATCTGATTGAGCATTATCATTAGCACTTATTACAGCAGTTTTACCATTGGGATAAATATCTATCTGATTTATTTGATCAAATCTTCTTAAATCCCTCTTTTGAGTTTTATTGGTGTAAGGATTATACAAATACAGGAAATTAACCCCTCTTTCATAGCTTACTATGCCCAGTGTAGTACTATCTCCCCAATCCATAGCAGGAGCAAAGGTGTCTTCAAATTCTTCTAATCTTCTTTGACCACCTCTAAATATGATTTTTTCATTTCCAGTACTGATTTCTCTCAGTTTTACTTTAAATCTCCCTCTATTATTAATTGAGTAGGCCAGGTAATCACCATTTGGACTTATTGTAGAGGTATAATCTAATCCATTGTGCCATGGTTTTGAAATTTGATTCTTTTTGGAAGGCTTCTCAGTTTCCAGATCAGTATAATTATTGACATAAAAATATCTATAATCATTTAAAAAGGCTTTGAATGGAATGCCTAATGTGTTGGTGATGCTTTTTTCTTCATTTCTGATAATCCTTGTTAAATTCAAGGTATTGGATATGTTAATTCTACCATACTTTTCTGAAATATAATTCCAAATAGATTGCCCAGCCAGTTCTGCTTCTTTACCTTCTAATTTATCTATGTTACTAGCACTATTGTCCATAAGGAAATTCCTTATAAAATCATCCATTTTTGCATTCCATCCATAAGCTATATAGGCTGCAACACCACTGATAAACCAATCTGGAACGGTAAATAAGGAATTTGATTGAAATACTTCAGACACTAAGCCACCACCAAAGAGCATGTCTTTTACATAAAGCTTTGATACTTTATAGATTATCTCTTCTCTAAATTCAGGATAAGAGCCTGAGAAGGCTACTTCAATATGTGTTTTAAGAAAATTTGTCTGTCCGCTAATATCGAACTGAGCTTCATTTAAGCCAACGTTACTTTGATTGTAATCTATATTACTGTTGAAAATAAAGATTTTAGTTTTACTGTAGGGAGCATAACCCATAATATCCGTTATACGCAAAAAGTCCTCTTCTATATTTTCGGCTACTTGTTTCGCCAATTTTTGTCCACCGTAGTAATAGTAAACATCAAAATGAGATGTGCTGTAATATTTCCATTCAAAATATCGATATTGAATTCTACTTTTACCAAAGGACTCATCACTATTTTGGGCAAATAGAGATGATGGCTTAATAAGAAATATTAAACCAAAAATAATTATTACGCTTTTTAAAAAATTCCAATTCATACTAACTTGAATATAATGGATAATAACGGTTTATGTTCACTTCATCGTTCAATTTTTTCAAATTAATTATTGATTCTACAAACTGATGAGCAAAATATGGAGCTAATGACACTCCTTTTGTACCTAAGCCATTGAAAATAAATACGTTCTTCAATTCAGGATGGTTTCCAATTAAAGGTCGTCTGTCTTTGGAAGCTGGCCTTATGCCTGCTACTTGGTCAATAATTTCATACTTAATGTTAAGTAAGTCGTCTAATTTATCTGTCAACTGTTTTTTTGCTTTTTCTGTTGGTATGTAATCCAAGTTCTTCCATTCATAGGTAGCACCAACCCTATAATAATCATGTTGAGGATTTTTCACTATAAATACACCTCTGTTGAATATGACATCATCAGGAAGTGGGTTCTCTGTTTTTATATGAAGGATTTCTCCTTTCACCGGAGCAGTAGGCAACCAATCAAAGAATGGATTGTGACTTAAAGGCCCGTCACAGAAAATGATTTTTTCACTTTCTATGTCGTTGTATTGTATTTGATTTTCTTTTACTTCTAATTTCTCATATTCAAATCTCTCATTAATGAATTGCTTGTCTTCAATAAGTTTTGCTTTATGATGGTCAAGCATTTCTTTCACATCCAAAAAACCGCTTTTTTCTAATAATATGCCACCGAAATCATCAGTAATAAAGTCAGAAAATTGGGGGCTTGTAAAGGTGCTTTTGATGAAAAAATTGTTCTTGTGTTCTTTTGCCATCCAATCGTTTTGATCTTCTAATGAGAGGAAAGGTCTGTAGATTGATTTTTTATGAAGAAAATTAGCATTAAGTGATTGTTCTAGGTCGCTATAAAACTCTTCCAAGTAAGGGAAAAGTTGTTCCGCAATCCAAGTCTGCTTCATTTTCCTGCCGGTTACGGGATTATATAATCCTGCTGCTACCTTGGAACTTGAATTTGCGTTTTCATCCGAAAAAACTACAAATGATGCATTATATTTTCTAAGGTGTTCAATCACAGCCACCGAAGCTAAACCATGACCTACTATTATAAAATCAACTTTCATGAATGATATGAATTCTTAATTCTCAATCTGTAAATTTAATATTCAATAATGTTTAAATCGATAATCATGATTATTTTCAGTCTCATTAGTTTGAAAAGCCTTATTTAATAATCCTTATTTTAGGCAAACAGTTTTAATTTCAGCAAATTTGCATCAAACTTTAACGATATGATAAACATAAAGCAATTTGTTTTTAATCCATTTATGGAAAATACCTATGTGGTTTATGATGAAAACAAAAATGCAGCAATTATTGATCCAGGATGTTATGAAGGCTATGAGCAGGATGAGTTAGTGAATTTTATTAAATCTGAAGGATTAAAAGTTCAGCAATTAATTAATACCCATTGCCATATTGACCATGTTTTAGGTAATGCTTTTGTAAAGGATAAGTTTGGTGTTGAATTGTATATGCATGAAAAAGACTTAGCAGTTCTAGAAGCTGTTCCAAGCTATTCTGCCACTTATGGTTTTGCTAATTATCAGCCTAGTCAGCCGGAACATTTTTTAAAAGAAGGAGATATACATAAAATTGGTGATATTGAATTCGAAGTCTTGTTCTTGCCTGGTCATGCACCAGGTCATATTGGCTTTATGAATGAAGCGGAAAGGGTTTTCATAGGAGGGGATGTTTTATTTGATGGCAGTATTGGAAGAACTGATCTTCCCGGTGGCGATCATGATACCTTGATAAACAGTATTCAAAATAAGCTTTTTAAATATCATGATGATGTAAAAGTATATTGCGGGCATGGACCTGAAACAACTTTGGGCAAAGAAAAAGCTACAAATCCATTTTGTGCTATTAAATAAGTAAGAATGATTAAAAAAAATATTCCAAATATCATTACAGCAGCAAACCTTTTCACTGGTGCGGTTGGTGTCTATTTTGCCAGTCAATTTGATTTTGAATCAGTGGCTATATGCATTGTTTTGGCTGCGTTTTTCGATTTTTTAGATGGTATGCTGGCTCGACTGCTCAAAGTACATTCTGAAATCGGTAAGCAATTAGATTCTTTGGCCGATATGGTGACTTTTGGTTTTTTACCTTCTTATATTCTTTTTCAGCTATTGCAAATGAATGATGCAGGTATTTTAAGTTTTGCAGCTTTTTTAATTGCAGTATTTTCAGCTTTTAGGCTTGCTAAGTTTAATATTGACACTCGGCAATCAGAAGAATTTATTGGTTTGCCAACTCCTGCCAATGCTCTATTTATTGGGTTTCTTTTTTTTCTGGGGGATATGGAAATGATAAGCTTTTTATTTACGACACCCGCTTTACTCATTATAGCTGTAGTATTTTCTTTATTATTAGTTGCTGAACTTCCAATGATAGCCCTGAAGTTTAAAAATTTCAACTTCAAAGAGAATATTTTCAGATATTTAACTATCATAATGGCAATAATTTTAATTAGTATATTTCAATTTTCAGCCATACCTGTCGTTATCCTGCTTTATATTTTATTATCAATGATTAAGTTTACTTTGTTCTCAAGAAATTAATTCGAATAAAAAGCTGTTAGATCATTGATTCACAATAATTAATGAAATATTTCCTTAGTATTATATTGACCATTTATACTTGTCATTACCTCAGTAGCCAATCTATATTACAAAAAGATGGTCTTATAAAGGTAGCTACTCTTCATGAGGGAGTGCATAAAATTGATTTATCTTTGATCGAATCAATCGGTTTAAATGCTCAAGAAATTAACCCTAACAGAATTCAAGTTTATGGAATGCCTGGCGGGCATATCCCTCAATCCAATGCCATTGACTATCCATATGACCCACAGCCACTCCCAATAAAAATCGATGCCAATCAAAATAGTAGTTTTGAATCTGGAGAAGTTATTTATTTTTATTCTGATGCAGTTCAAAATATTAATTATGATTTTGAGGAGGAAGCTTATCGGTACAGCAATAATCTCTACAGTGATTCTTTATATTTTTTTATAGACTTTAATGCAGATGAAATAAATCAAATTGAAACTATAGCTTCTAACGAAACTCAAGTAGATCAAACGATCGATTGGTTTGATGCTGTTTATTTCCATGAAATTGATCAAACTAACATCTTGCGTTCGGGTCGGGATTGGTTTGGTGAATCATTCAGTATAAACAAATCCCAAGGCTTTTCATTTCAGCTTTCCCATGAGTTGGCCGAGGCAAAGGAAGTATCGCTCACTACCCATTACATGGCGCAAACTTTCAATCCAGCTAATTTGAATATAAGACTTAATGATTTTGATTTGGCTTCAGAGGAGATGGCAACGGTTTCAGATTTCTCCATCTTTCCATACAGGCAGAAAGGGGAAATTGTAAAAAATTACTCTACACTTACTACATCACTTTTATCAGGGCAAGAAATCAATATTCAGCTAACTCATGAGGCCTTAGGTGCCGGGCGTTCTGATGGATATTTGGATTATCTTTTTCTTACAGTTCCTGAAATGCTGAATTTATCTGATAAACAAATAGTAATAAGAAATCGAGAGTTTCAAAAAACAGGAAATTACCAATTGAAATTTGATGGACTCACTTCTTCTCATTCAGTATGGGATGTCAGTGATTTGTTCTCATATAAAGAGATAAGTATTCAAGATCAACGCTATAATTTTACCCAATCAGAGGATTTTGGAGAAAGAAAATTTGTAGTTTTTGAGGAGTCTACTGCTCATGAGGTGTTTTTTATTAAGGAGGTTCAAACGCAGAATGTAAAAACAAGCAGTAGTCCTGATTATCTTATAATAGCATACGATGGTTTTGATCAGGTAGCTAATCAATTAGCTAATTTCAGAAGAAATCATAATGGATATCAAGTAGAGGTAGCGAGGATCAGTGAGATTTTCAATGAATTTGGTTCTGGTAGAAGAGATGTATCAGCAATTCGAAACTATATCAAATATTATTATGAAAAGAATCCCGATAAATTGAAATATGTGCTAATGTTGGGTGCTTCATCCTATGATTATAAAGACAGAGTAGCTAATAACACTAATTTGTTACCTGTTTATCAATCCAGAAATTCTCTCCATCCAGTTTTTACTTATGCATCTGATGATTTTTTTGGTTTTATGGATGAAAATGAAGGGATTTGGGAAGAAAAATTTGACAATGTTGATGATGTGGATATTGGGATAGGGAGAATTCCTGCAAAAACAGAAAGAGAGGCTAAGGATGCCATCAATAAAATTATTCATTATGAAAGTAGCCCTCAGGTTTTTGATAGATGGAGAAATGACATATACTTTATAGCAGATGATGAAGATGGTAATATTTTCCATAGAGATTCAGAAATTTTAAGCGATTACGTAATTGATAATTTCGGTTTTTATAATATTAATAAGCTGTATTTAGGTGCTTTTGAACAAGAAGTATTTGCCAGTACGCAGCGATCTCCTAAAATGAGGGAAGCCATCAATGAGATGGTTGATAAAGGAGCCTTGATAGTCAACTATATTGGTCATGGATCGGAAAATAGCTGGACTAATGAATCGATATTGACCAAAAGTATGGTGAATGACTGGAATAATTTGGATCAGTTGCCGCTATTTGTTACGGCTACTTGCGAATACGGAAGATTTGATAATCCTAATATAGTTTCTGGCGCTCAAGAGATGTTGCTTAAAGCAGATGGAGGAGCAATTGCCTTATTGACAACTTCACGTCCTGTTGAATCAAGCTCAAATGCCACACTCAATCGTTCATTTTTCGAGAATGTTTTTAAATCTGAGGGAGGAAATCCTCAGAAACTGGGAGACATCATAAAGAATACTAAGAATTCTGGAATTGTAGGGGTGAAAAACAGAAACTTCATTCTTCTTGGAGATCCTGCAGTGACTTTAGCAGAACCGAAAAATAATTTAAGAATTGAAGAGGTGGTCAATGAAAATGGGGAAACAGATACTCTAAATAGTATGTCCATGATTACAGTTAGTGGTATAGTTGAAAATCCCTCTGGACAAAAGTTAAATAATTTTGTGGGGGAATTAACCGCAGAGTTTTATGATAAACCTATAGAAGATAAAACTATTGACCCTTCTGAAGATGAATTTAATTTCCTGACTTATAACCAAATATTATATAGAGGAAAATCAACTGTAAATAATGGAGATTTCTCTTTTACTTTTTATGTCCCTAAAGAAATCGATTATAAAATTGATAAAGGTAAGTTTAGCTTATATGCAAAGCAGAAAGAAAATTTGGTGGATGCAAGTGGATTTGACGATAGTTTTTCAATCGGTGGTAGCAGCTTAATGACAAATCAAGACAATATTGGTCCGGATATTACAATTTTCTTAAATGATCGAGAGTTTAAAGAAGGAGATAAAACGGGTAGCAATGTTGAGTTAATTGTTGATCTATTTGATGAGCATGGTATAAGTATATCAAATAGCAGTGTTAATCCTGGGATTACGTATTCATTGGACGGTAATGAGGCTACCAAGTTAAATGATTTTTTCTACTATAATCTTGATTCTTATCAGGAAGGAACAATCAATTATAACATATCTGATTTATCTGAAGGTAAGCATTATTTGACAGTGACTGCTCTTGATGTTTTTAACAATAAGTCAAAATCAACAATTGAATTTGAAGTGGTTGGAAATGACCAATTTTCAATTTTAGATTTTACTATGTTCCCTAATCCGGCAAGTAGTGAGGTTAATTTTAGATTAAGACAAAACAGAAAAAATGAAAAGGTGGAATTTAATTATCAAATCCTCAACCATCAAGGTCAGTTAATTTATACACATAGCTACCAAACAAAAGAGGACTTCCGACAAGACGTATGGAATTTGAGGGATAAAAATGGAATAAAACTTTCACCTGGAATATATTTTGTCAGGGTTTTTCTACGTTCTGTAGAAGATAATGCAAAAACTGACCAATTTAAAAAGCTAATTGTAATCTATTAAGTATATTTGAAGTAAACCAAGATAAAATGCGAGCAGCAAAATTAATATTTATTTCCGCTTTAACATTCATATCAAGCGCAGCTATAGGGCAAATAACGGGTCCTCCTACTACGGTTTCAGGGCAAGATTATGACAGAAATGTGATTACAACTGCTATGCCTTTTCTTTTAATTTCACCAGATTCTCGCTCGGCTGGAATGGGCGATGTTGGAGTGGCATTATCTGCCGATGCCAATGCGATGCAATGGAATGCAGCGCGATTAGCATTCGTAGAAAATGAAATAGGAGCATCTATATCTTATTCTCCTTGGCTTATGAGTATAGGAGTAACAGATATGTCAATATCTTATTTAAGTGGATATTATAAAATCAGTAAGGAACAAGTTGTTGGGATTTCAATGAAGTATTTTGATTTAGGAAATATTTTCTTCACTGATAATGGGATTGCTGGAACTGATTTCTCACCTAAAGATTTTTCAATTTCTGCTGCTTATGCTAGAAAACTAAGTGATAATCTAAGTGCTTCACTGACTGGTAAATTTGCAAGGTCAAATTTATTTGGAAATTATACCAATAATAACCAGTCCAACCCAAGCCCTGCAACTGCATTAGGGGTAGATTTAGGAATATTTTATACAAAAGAACTTCTTTTTAATGGTAAGGACTCTGAATTTTCTTCAGGTATGCAAATTGCAAATATTTCAAATAAAGTATCTTATAGTGGAGATGACAATGAGCAATTTTTACCTATTAATTTAAAAATTGGTTCTGCTTTTACTACTTCCTTAGACCCATATAACAAATTAACCGTTTCATTGGATTTTAATAAGCTGATGGTGCCTACTCCTAATGAAGGAGATACAATTCCGGCCACATTATTGGAAGGTATGTTTGGCTCATTTAATGATGCCCCAGGTGGATTTTCAGAAGAGCTAAGAGAAATCACTATATCTTCAGGTGTGGAATATTGGTATAATAATGTTTTTGCAGTGCGTACTGGATATTTTTATGAGCATTTATCGAAAGGTGGTCGTCAATATTTTACTGCAGGCCTAGGGTTCCGTTATCAAGTGCTTGGCTTAGATTTTTCGTACTTAATCCCAACTAAACGAAACAATCCCTTGGCAGAAACGCTTAGATTTACTGCAGTCTTTAAGTTTGAAAGCTTAGGAATGGCAAAAGCTTCAATAGTGGAGTAAATCTTCACTTAACTTTCTAATCATTTTAAAATATATTCTCTAATATGCTCAATAGACAAGTAGCACCCGGCTCCTTTATGTTAAAAGATTTGTCCTTGACAAAACCCGAAGTAAAGGAGTTGTCCAATGGGTTGTCTGTTCATATCCTTCATGATGATACCAATCCTGTTTTGAAATTAGATATTCTTTTCCCCGCAGGAAAGGTCAATGATGAAAAGCCGGGAGAATCCTTAATTTGTGCTAAAGCGATGGTGGAAGGCACAAAAAGCTATCCCGGAAGCGAACTGCAAGAGCTTTTAGACCACTACGGTGCCCATATTGATGTGACGGTTGATTATGATTACACCACAGTAAGTTTATTGTGCCTGAAAGAGCATGTCAACTTATTATTACCAGTTTTAAAAAGTGCGATTACAGAGCCTTTATTCGAGCCTGAGGATTTTGAGAAAATCAAGCTTCAACAGTTGCAGAAAATAAGGGTGAACAATCAGAAGAATGCTTTGATCGCAACCAAAAGTTTAAGAAAAAAGCTTTTAAATGGAACGCCATATTCATCTACTTTAGAAGAAGAGTATTTGAATGATATAAAGAAAGAAGATGTAGAGAATTATTTTGATAAATATTTTTCTATCCAGCCTGATATAATAGCAGCTGGAGATTTTGACCAAGATATCTTAAGCTTTTTCGAGGAGCATTTTGGAATGCTAGAATATTCAAGCTTTGAAGGTGATTATAAAAGTGAATTATCTCCAATAATAGAAGATGATTTAATTAAAAGGGAAGGTTCAGTTCAGGCATCCATAAGAATGGGGGCGATCTCGATTCCCAGGACCCATGCTGATTATTTTGATTTGTCCATTGCAAATGAAATCTTAGGAGGGTATTTTGGTTCGCGATTAATGAAAAACATTAGAGAGGATAAAGGTTATACCTATGGGATTTACTCCGTTCTAATTAATTATAAGCATTTAGATTTTCATATCATTGGGGCAGATGTCAAAATTGATCATATTGAAGATACCGTAGCCGAAGTTTACAAAGAAATCGAGGAGCTAAAAACAACCTTGGTTCCTGAAGAGGAAATAGAAACCATTAAAAACTATATGTTAGGTAAAATTGCAAGTAGTTTAGATACGGTTTTCCACCAGTCCGAAAATTATAAATCCAAGCTTTCAGAAGGAGCAGATTATTTAGATTATTTCGATGCCTATGTTAATAGTATCCGCAATATTTCAGCTAAGCGTATTTTAGAGATCAGTAAAAAATATTTTTCCGAGAAGTATTGTGTGGTGAAAGTAGCCTAATCAACTTTTATTCTTTCCTAAAAATATTTAGGAGTAAATTGAATTAAGTAATTGATTTTCACTATACATTTGCATCTTAAATATGACAATAAAACAAAAGGTAGTAGCGGTTGAAAAATTATTCAAACGCCTTGATAACGAGATTTCTGAATTCCGTAAAGAATCCGGTATATTTTGTTTTTCTGGTTGCGGGAAATGCTGTAATAAGACAGATATTGAAGCATCACCACTTGAGTTTCTACCTTTAGCTTTTCACTGGTTTTCTCAAGGGAAGGCTGATGAAATGCACCAAAAATTGGAAGAAAATCAATCTCTCAATTGTATGGTCTATCAACCTCTTTCAGTAGATGATCCAAATCACGGCCATTGTGGAGAATATCAGTTCAGAGGTTTAATTTGTAGATTATTTGGTTATGGGGCTGGGAAAGATAAATATGGCGAACTTCGAATGGTTACTTGCAAACTGATTAAGGAAAATCAAGCTGAAAATTATGAGAAAGCTGTAGAAATGCTAAAATCAAAATCTAAAGTTCCAGTCTTTACGGATTACTACCAAAACCTCATGCAAATAGATTTTAGATTAGCTAAAGATATGTTGCCTATCAATGAAGCCATTCAAGCAGCTTTAGAAGCTGTTATGCAGTATTATGCTTACAGAGAATTTCCAGTTGGAAAAGGAGTAGCATAAATTTTATGAATTCTTAAGAAAAGAAACCCGAAAGAGCAATCTTTAGGGTTTCTTATTTTTTTGTCTAAGATCTTAAATCTAGAGTCTAAAATCTAAATTACATATGAATCGGTCTGTTATCAGTAGCCGCCAAACAAGCTTCTTTTACTGCTTCCATATAAGTTGGATGTGCGTGAGACATACGGGAAACATCCTCTGCTGAAGCGCGGTATTCCATAGCCGTTACACCAGCAGCAATCATATCCGCTGCTCTGGCTCCAATAATATGGATACCTAAAATCTCATCAGTCTTTTTATCAGCAATTACTTTTACTAAGCCTTCCATGTCACCACTCGCTCTGGCTCTTCCTAATGCTTTGTAAGGAAAAGAGCCTGTTTTGTAGTCTCTACCCTCGTCTTTCAATTCCTCTTCAGTGTGACCAACCCCAGCCACTTCAGGCCAAGTGTAAACTACATTTGGTATCAATTTATAATGGATGTGAGGTTTTTGACCTACCATGGTTTCAGCAACAAAAACTCCTTCTTCTTCTGCTTTGTGAGCTAACATTGCACCTCTCACTACATCTCCAATTGCATAAATATTATCAACTTCAGTTTTCAGATCATCATCAACAGATATTCTTCCTTTATCATCTGCTTTAAGTCCAGCAGCTTCAAGGTTTAAGCCTTCAGTATAAGGTTTTCTTCCTACTGCTACTAAGCAATAATCTCCTTTGATAGTTTCTTCTTTGCCTTTATCAGTCTCAAAAGTAACATCAACTTCTTTACCTTTATTTTCAACCTTGGTGACTTTATGCTTCAGTTTCAAATCCATTCCGAGCTTTTTCATACTCTTTTTCATCTCCTTGCCCATAGTGCCATCCATAGTTGGGATAAGGCTATCCATAAATTCAATCACGGTCACCTTAGAGCCAATTCTTTTATATACTGAACCCAATTCAAGGCCAATAACACCACCTCCAATTAAAATTAAATGCTTAGGCACTTCTTTTAATTCTAAAGCTTCAGTACTACTGATCACTCTTTTCTTATCAAACTTTGCAAATGGCAATTCAACTGGTTTTGAACCTGTTGCAATGATCACCTTATCAGTACTAAGCGCTTCTTTTTTATCATCAGATTTAGTGACAACCACAGTGTTTTTGTCCTTAAATGAACCAACTCCCGTGTGTACATCAATCTTATTTTTCTTCATCAAATAAGCGATACCCTCAACATTTTGCTTAACCACATCTGCTTTGCGGTTAATCATTTGCTTGATGTCTACTTTTAAGTTGCTAAGGTTAATACCATGCTCTTTAAAAGTAGTTTCAGCATTGTGATAATGCTCAGAAGAATCAAGCAACGCTTTTGAAGGAATACATCCTACATTTAGGCAAGTTCCACCAAGCGTATCGTATTTTTCAATTATAGCGGTTTTCATTCCTAGCTGTGCACAGCGAATAGCTGCCACATATCCACCAGGTCCTGATCCAATTACTATTACATCGTATTTTGACATTTCTTTGATTAGTTATCTCTGCAAATCTGCATTTTCTAATTCACAGAATGGTTAAATTTATTAATTGATACGGTTTTAAGTTTACTGAAAGCTCATAATCTAAAACTTACTACTCTTAAATTCCGAGCAACAATCTAGTCGGATCCTCCAACAACTCTTTTACTCTAACTAAGAAGCTAACGGATTCTTTTCCGTCAATGATTCTGTGGTCATAGCTAAGGGCTACATACATAATCGGTTTAATTTGTACTTCACCATTCACCGCCATCGGACGTTCCACTATATTGTGCATTCCTAAAATGGCCGATTGAGGCGCATTGATAATAGGAGTTGAAAGCATAGAGCCAAAAATACCACCATTAGTGATCGTGAAAGTTCCTCCCGTCATTTCATCTATACTCAATTTACCATCTCTAGCTTTTTTGGCTAATCTTATAACTTCTGCTTCTACCTCATTAAATGAAAGCTTTTCAGCATTTCTGATAACTGGAACTACTAAACCTTTTGGAGAAGAAACAGCAATCGACATATCTACATAGTCGCTATAAACCATTTCATTTCCATCGATTGAAGCATTAACAGCTGGAAATTCTTTCAATGCCAAAGTACAAGCTTTTGTGAAGAAGGACATAAAGCCTAATCCAACCTCATACTTTTCTTTAAATTGTTCTTTATATTTTTTACGGATTTCCATGATTGGGCTCATGTCCACTTCATTGAAAGTGGTCAACATAGCAGTCTCATTTTTCACGCTTACTAATCTTCTGGCTACCGTCTTACGCAAGCTTGACATTTTCTCTTTTCTTTGCTCACGATTTCCACTATCACTTGGGGAAGGTAATTTTTCAGTTTCAATTCCTGAATCAGATGATTTATTTTCTTTTTCTGCTGACTTAGACGCTTTCTGTTTTTCTGCGTTTTCAGCATCCTCTTTAGTGATTCTACCGTCTTTCCCGCTTCCTTTTATATTAGATGGGTCAATTCCTTTTTCTTTTAGGATTTTAGCTGCAGCGGGAGAGGCGTGACCAGTAGCATAAGTTTCATTACCTTCTTCTTTAGAATCAGAACTCGAATCGCTTTCGGAAGAACTTTTCTCTGATGATGATTCGCTCGGGGCACTACCTTCTGCTACTTCAATTTTACATATGGTAGCTCCGATTTCTATGGTATCGCCTTCTTCTGCTACAATTTGTAGAAATCCATCCGCTTCAGCTGGTAATTCAAAAGTTGCTTTGTCAGATTCAACTTCAGCAATTACTTCATCCATTTCTACATAATCGCCTTCTGATTTAAGCCAAGAGCTTATGGTTACTTCCGTGATAGATTCACCTACTGTAGGAACTACCATTTCATGAACTTCACCTGTCTTTTTAGGACCGCTGTTGGAAGAAGAACCCTCTTTCTTTTTCTCATTAGACTCGGATTTATCTTCTTTCTTATCTTCTTTTTTCTCTTCAGACTTCTTTTCGACTTTGTCTTCAGATTTAGATTCACCGCCTTCGGCATCTTCATCTATCTCACAAATGACTGCACCTACTTCTACGGTTTCATCTTCCTGAGCTTTAATTTTCAATACACCGGAAATCTCAGCAGGCAATTCGAATGTTGCTTTATCTGATTCCAGTTCTGCGATGATTTCATCTTGTTCAACAAAATCGCCATCTTTTTTTAACCATGAGGCAATGGTCACTTCAGTGATTGATTCGCCTACTTCCGGTACTTTTATTTCTAAACTCATGTTTCTCTGAATTCTGTCTTAAAAAATTTTATTTCTTTATATCAAAAGCTTTTTCAACTAAAGCTTCTTGTTCTGCTTTGTGTACTTTAGAATAACCTGTAGCTGGTGAAGCACTTGATTTTCTTGAAATCAGCTGTAAACCTGCTTTATTAGCTATAGTTCTTAGCATATAAGTCCAATACCCCATATTTGAAGGCTCTTCTTGTACCCAGAATATTTCCGGATCTTTGAATTTTTTCAATGCTTTATCAATTTGGTTCATTGGGAATGGATGTAATTGTTCAATCCTGATGATTGCAACATCCTTTCTTTTTTCCTCTTGTTGTTTCTCCAGTAAATCATAATAAACTTTACCAGTACATAACAACACTCTTTTTACATTTTTATTAGTAACGTAATCATCTTCATATATTTCTCTGAATTTGCCTTCCGTAAATTCTTTTATTGGAGAGATTACTTTTGGATGACGTAGTAATGACTTAGGCGCAAATTGAACCAATGGTTTTCTGAATTCCCATTTTACTTGTCTTCTAAACATATGGAAAAGATTAGCAGGAGTCGTAATATTGGTTACGATCAAATTTTCCTCAGCCGCTAATTGAAGGAATCTTTCTGGTCTGGCATTAGAGTGCTCAGGACCTTGACCTTCATAACCATGTGGCAATAACATTACCAACCCATTCATTCTTTGCCATTTACTTTCGGCTGAAGTGATGAATTGATCAATCATAACCTGGGCTCCATTAGCGAAATCGCCAAATTGAGCTTCCCATACTACCAAAGCACTTGGTGTAGCCATGGCATATCCATATTCGAAACCTAAAACACCAAATTCAGATAATAATGAATTGTAAATTTTGAAATTCTGTTTTTGGTTTTTGTCTATATGATCCAGGTTGCAATAAGGCTCATTAGTTTCTGCGTCAAACAAATAAGAGTGTCTGTGGGAGAAAGTACCTCTTTTTACATCCTGACCTGACATTCTTACAATGTTGCCATCTGAAAGTAAAGATCCATAGGAAAGTAATTCGGCATCTGCCCAATTAAGCATTTTCTCGTCAAAGAAATTTTTCTTGCGCTCCTTTAAAAGTTTATCTATTTGTTTAAGTGGCTTAAAACCTTTTGGTAAGGTAGTTAAAGCTTCACCTATTTTATCTACCAGTTCTTGTGAGATGGAAGTATCAGGAGACTCCAAAAAGTCATCTGATTTGGCTCTTCTTAATTGTTCCCATTCTTCCTCAATTTTTTGAGGTTTATATGGTAATGGTTTTTGTTTTACTTCATTTAACCTATCTTGAAGTTGCTTTTTGAAGTCTTTCTCCAGTTTTTTAACTGAGTCATTGTCTAAATCACCTCTCTCAGTCAATTTCTTAACATAAACCTCCCTTGGGTTAGGGTGCTTTGCAATTTTGTTATACAGCTTCGGCTGAGTAAATTTTGGTTCATCACTTTCATTATGCCCATGTCTTCTGTAGCACAAAAGGTCTATAAAAATATCCTTCTGGAACTTATGTCTGTATTCTACAGCTAGATTTGCAGCAAAATTAACGGCTTCAGCATCATCTCCATTAACGTGTAATACTGGGGCATCTATCATTTTGGCAATGTCAGTACAATAAATTGAAGAACGAGCATCGTCATAGTCAGTAGTGAAACCAACTTGATTATTAATAACGAAGTGAATTGTTCCTCCCGTGGAATAACCCTCTAATAAAGACATTTGAGTAGTTTCATAAACAATTCCTTGTCCGGCTACTGCTGCATCGCCATGTATTAAGATTGGTAATGCGGCATTAACATCTTCATTGTATTCATCGTCAATTTGAGCTCGTGTATATCCTAAAACCACTGAATTTACAGCCTCTAGGTGAGAAGGATTAGGAGTTAATTTAACGTAAGACTTTTTATCATTGGAGGTTTCTACATAACTTGAATACCCCATGTGATATTTCACATCACCATCCCCCATGGTTAAATCAGGATCAGTACTACCTTCAAACTCAGAGAAAATCTGCTCATAAGTTTTATTCATGATATTGGCTAATACATTTAGCCTACCACGGTGCGCCATCCCTATTATGACTTCTTTAGTACCTAATTCGGAAGAACGGTTGATGACTTTATCTAAAAATGGAATAGTGTTTTCACCACCTTCTAATGAGAATCTTTTTTGCCCTAAAAACTTTGTGTGAAGGAAGTTTTCGAAAACTACTGCCTCATTTAATTTAGATAGAACTCTTTTCTTTTCCTCTAATTTTGGCTGATAGTCTCCTTTAGAGCTTTCAGCTTGATCTATAAACCAATCCACGATTTTTGGGTCGCGAATATGCATATACTCAAATCCTATGGATCCAATATAAATTTTGTCTAAAGCCTCAATTATACTCTTAAGGCTTGCTTTCCCTATACCTATTTCCTGGCCTATAGAAAACTCTTCCTTCAGATCTTCTTGTTTGAGTCCAAATTCCTCCAAACTGATTCTAGCGTCATGAGGTCTTCTATCTCTGACAGGATTGGTTTTTGATTTCAAATGACCACGCATTCTGTAAGCTTGAATCAAGTTTCTGACTTGAGTTTCTTTAGAAGAGACTCTTGTTTCAGTAGCTTGCCCATTTTCTCCAAATTCCTTTTGTGAAAATTCAAAACCTTCAAAGAATTTCTGCCAAGAGTCATCAACTGATTCTGGATCGTTTTTATATGATTGGTAAAGTTCCTCTATGTAGTTGCCATGTGCATTGGCAATATATGTGTATTTATCCATTATGGAATTGGTTTATTTTTCGATAAGCAAATATAAACACTTCTAAAAGACTACAAAAATTGCTTAAACGATTATACGATTTATAAAGATTATCAAGCATTTGACTTCTATAAACGGTCTAAATTCAGTTTTGTTAGTGCTCATGATATTTGAATTTACTAGTTCATTTTTTAATTGTTAAAACTGTTAATGCATAACTGAAACCCTAATCAGGAAAAATGATCGGCTATTGCAATACCCTTGCATAGATTAATTCCCTACATTTGCCAAAGTGAAAGTTTTATGTTACATATTGAGTTTTTACATGATTGCGCTATGCGGGATTCCTTGCTCTGATGCTAAATCAATGCCCAGTGAGCAAGAGATAATTTCTTTTAGTGATTTGGCAAGCGAAAATCAAAGCCATGAACATAATCAGGAAGAAGATTCCTGTTCTCCTCTATGCGTATGTCATTGTTGCCATTTACATTTCTTTCCTATTGCTGAAATTCCATTTTCACATCCAAATAAAATATTGAGTTCTTACACTTTGTATTTTCAAGATTTCAGAAGTGTTGAAATCTTTGACTTCCTAAAACCCCCTCGATCATAAGATTTTTGCTCAATAGGATAAGTGCGTCCTTTTGCTAAGTTTTTTGATTTAGAAAGCTTACGGACTGCCTCAATTCCAATTCATTGAGCATTTTTACTCAATCCTTTATATCTAAAAGGTTCCTTTATTCATATCAGAGTGAGGATAATCTAAATTGATTAATTGAAAATAGAAAGAAAGGAGAATCAATTAAAACCTTGAAATAGGTATTGGTAATTTCTATTGAGTTGGTATCAATTATACAAATTCAGAATAGATAATGACCGCATTTTCTCTTTCGAAATAACTAATTAAAAGTCTTATGATTAATAAAATCATTTCTTTTTCCATAAAGAATAAATTTATTGTGGGTCTGCTAACGCTGGCGCTCATAGGAGTTGGGACATACTCCATGTACAACCTCAATCTTGGGTCTGTCCCAGACATCACCAACAATCAGGTGCAGGTGATGACGGTATCGCCTAATCTAGCCACAGAGGATATTGAGCAGTTTGTCACCTACCCTGTTGAGCTGGCAATGGGTAATTTACCTGGAGTAAATGAGATTCGATCGGTTTCTCGTTTTGGCCTTTCCGTTGTAACTATTGTCTTTGAAGATGAAATGGGGATTTACAAACCCCGACAATTGGTACAGGAGAAACTTAATGAAGTAGCGGAGAAAATTCCGGAAAATTTCGGGAGCCCTTTTATGGGTCCAATTACCACTGGATTGGGAGGTATTTATGAATATACCATTAATCCACAGCCTGGGTATGATTCGGTTTATTCACTTACGGAGCTTCGCACCATCCAAGATTGGATAGTTAAGCGTCAGCTTACATTAATTGATGGAGTCATTGGAGTGAATGCATTAGGTGGTAAGGTGAAGCAATATGAGATTGCTATTGATCCTGAAAAGCTCAATGCAAACAATATTACTATCAATGAGATTTTTACCGCACTCAAGAATAATAATGTAAATACCGGAGGAGCATATATTGAGAAAAACCACATGGCCAACTTCATTAGAGGGGAGGGACTGATACAGTCCTTAGCCGACATCAGAGAAATCATGATAAAAAATGAAAACGGTATACCTATTACAGTCGGTGATGTTGCTGATAAAGTTCATTTTGGTAATCAAGTGCGCTACGGAGCTTTTTCAAAAGATGGTAAAGAAGCTGTTGGTGGAATTGTAATGATGCTGAAAGGCGCTAATCCAAATGCCGTGATCCAGCGAGTGAAGGAACGAATGGAGAGCATAGAAAATTCTCTACCAGAAGGTCTTGAGATTACTCCTTATCTTGACCGAAGCGAGTTGATAGATAGAACAACCAGTACAATCAAAAATAATTTAGTGGAAGGTGCGCTCATTGTAATTTTTGCGCTAGTTTTATTATTAGGAAGTGTGCGTGGAGGAATTATTACAGCTACAACTATTCCTCTTTCACTTCTATTTGCTTTTATTCTAATGAAGCAATTTGGAGTTTGGGCTAATCTGATGAGTTTAGGCGCCATTGACTTCGGTATTATCATTGATGGTGCAGTGATTATCATTGAAGGCACAGTTTATGAAATACAAAAACGTGTACGTTCTGGTCACGTGAAATTTGATCAGGATCTAATGGATGAAGTAGCCTATGATGCAGGGAGTACTATGCTGAGCTCTGCATTTTTTGGTCAAATAATTATTCTGATCGTTTTCGCACCAATATTATTCCTCACAGGTGTAGAAGGTAAAATGTTTCAGCCTATGGCCTATACTTTTGGATTTGCCATGATTGGAGCAATTATTTTGTGCTTAACCTATGTGCCAATGATGTCAGCACTTCTCATGAAGCCTATCCAAAATAAGAAGAACTGGTTTGGAAAATTTGAGCGCAGATTGGAGAAAGTAAGTGATAAGATCATTGGAGCAATCCATAATACTTTTCTTCCGTTATTGAAAGGTGCACTTCGGTTTAAAATAATGGTAATTGTCGTGGCAATCACATTATTAGGTATAGCTGGATATACTTTTTCCCGAATGGGAGGAGAATTCGTGCCGCAGTTAGATGAAGGTGATATTGCGATGCAAGCCCTGATCCGCCCAGGAAGTGCGCTTAGTGAATCAGTTGAGGTGTCTAAAAAAATCGAGACGTTGCTTCTCGAAAATTTCCCGGAAGTAAAAACTGCTGTTGCGCGGATTGGTGTACCAGATATTCCCACTGATCCCATGCCCATGGATATAGCAGATATAATAATTGTTCTTGAAAAAGATAAGGACAAATGGACGACTACAGAGACTAAGGAAGAACTAATAGTGGAAATAAAGGAACTGTTAGGTAAGGAGATTACAGGAGTGAATCTAGCTTTTAGTCAACCCGTTGAATTGAGGTTTAATGAGTTGTTGACGGGTGTTCGTGAAGACGTAGCAGTTAAACTATATGGCGAGAATTTAGATGTATTGGCAGAAAAGGCACAAGAGATGGCCGAGATTATAAGAACCGTCCCCGGAGTAGGGGATGTGAACTCGGAAAGGACTTCAGGTTTGCCTCAAATGACTGTTCATTTTAACAGGAAAAAGATTGCTCAATACGGATTGGACATTAAAAAAGTAAATGAATATATAAGCTCTGCCTTTGCTGGAGGTGTTGCAGGAGTGATTTTTGAGGGAGAAAAGCGTTTCGATATGGTCATTCGTTTCGATGAGGCACATCGCCAAAGTATTGATGATTTACGCACTATGTACATTGACCTACCAAATGGAACCCAAGTCCCTATAATAGAGGTAGCTGAGATTAGTTATGTGCCTGGACCCATGCAGATTTCTAGAGATAACACCTTCCGGAGGACTTATGTTGGGGTGAATGCCAGAGGTCGTGATGTAGAATCAGTTGTAAAGGATATACAGAAAAAACTTAAAGCCGAACTTGATTTGGCACCAGGCTATTACATTACCTATGGTGGAGAATTTGAAAACCTACAACAGGCGAAAACTCGCTTGAAGATAGTAGTGCCTATAGCACTATTCCTAATTTTTGTTTTGCTCTACTTTGCGCTTAAATCATTTTCACAATCTATTATGATTTACATGGCTATTCCACTGGCATCAATTGGTGGAATTTTTGCACTCTGGATACGTGATATGCCTTTTAGTATTTCTGCAGGGGTTGGATTTATTGTGCTCTTTGGTGTGGCTGTGCTAAACGGCTTAGTATTAATTAATCGATTTAATTCTCTAAAATTAGAAGGGGTTTCGAGCATTAAGGATCGTATTTTCACCGGTACAAAAGAAAGAATAAGACCAATTATGTTAACAGCAACAACCGATATATTCGGATTTTTACCCATGGCATTTTCTGCAGGTGCAGGTGCCGAAGTACAGCGGCCACTGGCGACCGTGGTAATTGGTGGTATGCTTACAGCCACATTGCTAACGCTAGTAGTTTTGCCAATTTTATACACTTTAGTGGAAGGTAGAAGGGATAAGAGAAAAGCTTTGAGCGCACCAAATGCTAATATACTATTGGTTTTGGTGGTTTGTAGTGGATTATTTGGTTTTTCAAGTACAGCTAATGCACAACAACTTAAGCTGGATTCCCTTCCTAAAATCACTTTAGAGCAGGCTAAGAAAAAAGCAGTTGAAAATTATCCTAAAATTCGGTCAGCTCAGTTAGAAATTGAAAAACAGGAAGCGTTAAAGAAAACAGCCTGGGATCTGGGGAATACTCAGATTTATACGGGCAGAGAAGAAGCGGGTAATGGTTCAAATGGCGTGTATACTACAATTGGCTTTCAGCAGCAGAATATTGATGTATTTGGCATAGCCTCTAAACTTAACCTGCAGAAAGAACAAGTGGCATTAGCTGAGAAAGCACTTGGGCTATCGATTATTGAGTTGGAGCGTGCGGTAAGTACTGTCTGGGGAATGCTTTATGCTGCAAAAAATACGTTTGAAGTGTATGAGCAACTAGATTCCATTTTTATGGATATTGAAAGAGCGGCTAAAATTAAACTGGAAACAGAAGCCACGTCTAAGCTCGAGTTTTTGGCGACTGCGAATCAGGCCAACAAAGTGCAAATTCAAAAAGAGCAGGCTTACAGAGATTACTTAAGTGCCCTGCAACGCCTCAACCTTTGGTTTGCTAATGATACACTATTTACTGTAGCTGATATTCCATCGGAGCAATTAGATGAACCACTTAATTTTGTAGCAGATTCCTTAAGAAGTCATCCACTCTTAGATATTTCAGAACAAGAAGTTGAAGTGGCAGATGCGACTATTAGGGAAAGGCGTTCACAGTTTCTTCCGAAATTGCAAGGGCAATACGGTAGACAAGAAATTGCTGGCCAGTCTGGATTTTATACCTATCAGGTAGGGATTAAGATTCCATTGTTTTTTGGACCGGAACTAGGTAGGTCGCAATCTGCCAAAATTCAAAAGGATATTGCCGAGCAGAATTTACAACAAACCCAATTGGAATTGAATATTCAATACAATAGTGTTCGAGAACAATATCTGAAATGGTATAACTCTTGGAAATATTACCGGGATGAGGCATTGCCACTGGCTACTGAACAACGGAAAGGTGCAATTGCAGCTTATCGTGAAGGAGCTATCGATTATGTTTCTTTTCTACAAAATATTAGAGATGCCATAAGTATAGAAGTGGATTCATGGAATGCCTTTGGCAAATATTTAGATAGTCGCTATCAATTAGAATATTATTTAAAAACATCAGAATAAGTCATAAAATCATCGGATTTAAAAAACATAAAGAAATGAGAAATCAAATTATATATATTCTGGCAGGATTCCTTTTTGGGATAGCAATTGTAGGATGTGATAGTAAATCAACCGAAAAGGAAAATAAGCTAAAGCATAAACCAGCAGAAGAATCAGCCCACAAAGAAAATGAAATGTCACCCTTACACCTGTCCAATCTTAAGTTTGAAAGCTTGGGGATTAAAGTTGATTCATTACCTACTCGCAGCCTATCTGGAATTGTAGAAGCCAATGGACAGTTAGAAGTTCCACCACAGCATGAAGCTACGGTTACAGGTATATTGGGGGCAAATGTGACAGGCATAAAAGTAATTGAGGGAGATAAGGTAAAAAAAGGACAAGTATTGGCTTACTTATCTCACCCTAATCTCATTAATCTTCAAAGTAATTATATCAAAGCTTATAGTCAGTTTCAGTATCTTGAAAAGGAGACGCAAAGACAAAAACGACTTTATGATGAAGAAGTAGGTTCAGGAAAAGCCTATCAAGAGACATTAGCTAATTATCAATCCATGAAAGGAGAAGTAAAAGGCTATGAAGCACAATTGAAACAATTAAGTTTAAATGTTGAAAAGATACAGGATGGTGAAATTTATCAGTATGTGCCCGTTGTCAGTCCTATAAACGGATTTATAGAAAAAGTCAAAGTGCAGATTGGGCAATATGTTGAGCCTCAAACCGAAATG
>NZ_JAGXGF010000102.1 GCF_024636815.1 Marivirga sp. | reverse complement strand
AATTGGAGGTATAAAAACTTTTCAAGATGAGGTTGATAATTTCGTTACTAACGATAGAAATCCTCGCTTTAATCCATTTTTCATACCAAAGATGATCTCTGACATTTGTGCAGGTCTAATTTCCATTAAATATGGATTTAGGGGACCTAACTTTGTTACAGTTTCAGCTTGTGCTTCAGCAACAAATGCATTAATCGATGCTTATAATTATATTCGCTTAGGTAAAGCAGATGTATTTATTTCTGGTGGTTCCGAAGCTTCCGTTACGGAGTCTGGAATTGGCGGATTTAATGCTATGAAAGCCTTGTCTGAAAGAAATGATGATTATAGCACTGCATCTCGTCCATTCGATAAAGATAGAGATGGCTTTGTTTTAGGTGAAGGTGGAGCAGCATTGATTCTAGAAGAATATGAACATGCGGTTGCCAGAGGTGCAAAAATCTATGCTGAAGTTATCGGAGGTGGAATGTCTGCCGATGCTCACCACATGACAGCACCGCATCCTGAAGGATTGGGAGCTACTAATGTGATGAAATATGCAATAGAGGATGCTGAAATTGATCCTACTGAAGTTGATTATATCAATGTTCACGGAACTTCAACCCCACTTGGTGATTTAAGTGAATCCAGAGCTATCAAAAAAGTTTTTGGAGAGCATGCTTACAATCTTAATATAAGCTCAACTAAATCAATGACTGGTCATTTACTTGGTGCGGCTGGTGCAATCGAGGCTTTAGCTTGTATTTTCGCTCTTGAAAAACAAATGGTTCCTCCAACGATCAACCATTTTACGGATGATGAGGAGTTCGATTCTAAATTGAATTTCACATTTAATAAAGCACAGCAAAGAGAAGTGAAAACTGTATTGAGCAATACCTTTGGATTTGGTGGACACAATACTTCGATCATTTTAAGAAAGTTAGATTAATTTCCGACTTTGATTAGGCGATTTTTCACTTCCTTCAAAAAATTATCTCAAAAAGACAAAAGGCTTGTAGCTGCAATTAAATCTATTGTAGGCTACAAGCCTTTTCGTTTAGAACTATTTCGATTAGTAACACAACATTCCAGTGTAGCCAAAACGCTTCCAAATGGATTTAGGGCTTCCAACGAAAGGCTCGAATATTTAGGAGATGCAATTCTGGGCGCTGTTGTGGCAGATTATCTTTTTAAAAAATATCCTTTCAAAGATGAAGGCTTTCTCACCGAAATTCGTTCGAGAATAGTAAATCGTGAATCTCTAAGTCTTTTGGCAAAAAAAATCGGGATCAGTCAAATGCTGGAATCTGATTTTTCCAGAAGTCGCTATCATTTTAAATCCATTTATGGCGATATGATGGAAGCTTTTATTGGTGCTGTGTATATTGACAGAGGCTATATTTTTTGCCAAAAATTCATTATTAATAAACTAATTCTTCCTCATTTTGATTTAGATGAGATTATTGAAAACAATACTAATTATAAAAGTATTCTTATTGAATGGTCTCAAAAAGAAAATAAATCAATAAGATTCGACATTGAGGATTATAAACATGACGGAATGAAAAAGGAATTTAAAGCGGCTATAATTGTTAATGGAGAGAAAATTGCAAATGGAGCTGGCTTAAATAAAAAGAAAGCAGAACAAAATGCTGCCTTTAAAGCTTGTCAAAAATTGAAACTTATTTAGAACAAAGCTTTACATTTTATTTTAATGTTGTTTGGCTTAGATAATTCTCTTTTTATATCAAGAAAAACTAATAATTAGGCTTTAAAGCTTAATGAAGCGATATTAAGTTAAATTTTCTAAAAATTGTATTATGAAAATTGCAGGTGCCACACTTAATCAAATCCCAATGGACTGGGGTGGAAATGCTCACAATATTTTGGAGGCATTAAATGATGCGCAAAAACATGATGTTAAATTATTGTGTTTTCCAGAACTGAGCATTTGTGGATATGGTTGTGAAGATGTTTTTTTAAGTGATTGGATGTGGGAAAAGGCATTAAAAACGTTAAAAGATAAGATAATTCCTTTTGCACCTAAACTTGCTTTTACGGTAGGCTTGCCTATAAAATTTGAAGGAAAAATGTACAATTGCGTTGCCTTTTGTGCTGATGGTGAAATTCAATATATAATTCCCAAACAAAATTTAGCCAAAGATGGTGTTCATTATGAGCCGCGTTGGTTTACTGAATGGGAAATTGGAAAAAAATCAATAATCAATTTAAATGGAAATGATATCTCAATTGGTGATTATGTTATTGATTTTGAAGATTATACTATAGGATTTGAAATATGTGAGGATGCCTGGAGGGAAGATCGACCAGCAAATAGATTATGTGAAAGAGGTGTAAATTTAATCTTAAATCCATCCGCTAGTCATTTTGCTATTGATAAATCTTTAAGCAGACAGGAATTAGTAGTAAACAGCTCTGAAAAATATAATTGTACCTACATCTATGCGAACCTGCTTGGAAATGAGGCAGGAAGAATGATATATGATGGGGAATTAATGATTGCTAAAAATGGTGAGCTGAAATACAGAAATGAATTGCTGTCATTCAAAAATTATCAATTGGGTATTTGGGACACCCATAAAGATCATGCTAAAATTGCTACTCCATTTGAATCCAATCCTAATCAAGAATTCAGGAAAGCTGTTAGTTTAGCTTTATTTGACTACCTAAGAAAGAGCTACAGTAATGGATTTATCCTTTCCCTAAGCGGTGGAGCTGATTCTTCCACTTCCGCAGTTTTGGTTGCTGAAATGATCAGGTTGGGAATTGAAGAGTTAGGGTTGGAATTATTTCTTACAAAAATCCATAAACCTGAGTGGTATGATCTGCTGAAAAATGAGCAAGAGGTACACAAAGTAATTGCAAATCGACTTTTGACCACGGCCTATCAAAGTACAGTAAATTCAGGTTATTCAACTTATGAATCGGCAAAAAAACTTGCTAATGAAATTGGAGCAATTTTTTATCATTGGAATATTGATGATGAAGTAAATGGTTACACTCAAAAAATATCAGATAATATTGGTAGAAAATTAAACTGGGCGCAAGATGATATAGCTCTTCAAAATATACAGGCAAGAGCGCGTTCTCCTATTATTTGGATATTAGCAAATATTCAAAATTCATTGCTTTTAACCACTTCAAATAGGAGTGAAGGTAGTGTAGGGTATACGACTATGGATGGCGATACTAGTGGCAGTATTGCACCAATTGCCGCAATAGACAAGCCTTTTATTATTCAATGGCTAAATTGGGCAGAAAATAACTTAGGATATAAAAGCTTAAGTTATGTCAATAGCTTGCAGCCCACTGCAGAATTGAGGCCTGAGGATCAGGGGCAATCTGATGAGACGGATTTAATGCCTTATCCTCTATTACAAAAAATTGAAGAATTAGCCATAAGAGAAAGATTAGCTCCAATCGATATTTATAAAGAACTGACAATATCTTGGGAAGGAAATAAAAATATTTTAAAACCTTCCATTCAGAAATTTTTCAAACTTTGGTCTAGAAATCAATGGAAAAGGGAGAGAATAGCCGTTTCCTTCCATTTAGATGATTATAATGTAGATCCAAAAACCTGGTGTAGGTTCCCAATCTTGTCATCGTCCTTCAAAGAAGAACTTGAAGAATTGGAAAAAGCAGAATAAACCATTGAGATTTCTGTTTTTACCCTAATTTTGTGCTAAACTAAAATTGAATATGCTTAGCTATATAGTGTGGTCGCCCAAACCGTATATTGTGGATTTGGGATTTACTGAATTAAGGTGGTATGGTTTACTTTTTGCCTTAGGTTTTATTATTTCTCAACAACTGATGTTCTATATCTTTAAAAAAGAAGGTAAAAAAGAAAATCAGGTTGAGGTTTTAACACTTTACATGGTAATTGCCACTATCATTGGTGCTAGATTAGGACATGTTTTATTCTACGAGCCAGCTCGATATTTGAGTAACCCTCTTGATATTTTTAAAGTTTGGGAAGGTGGTCTGGCCAGTCATGGTGGAGCTGCAGGGATATTAATTGCACTTTATCTATTTTCCCGAAAATACAAAGATATTAGCTATCTATGGATTTTAGATAGGATAGTGATAGTAGTAGCAATTACGGCTGTTTTGATTAGAACTGGTAATTTCATCAATTCAGAAATCATAGGGGAGCCAACGGATAAAGCTTATGGAGTTGTCTTTGGACGGGAGGTTGAATTACGTTTGAATTATTTAGCTAGTGCAATAGAAGATGTTGAGGTGGAAAGAGTAAAATCTTCTAGGTTAATTGAAGGAACGCCAGAGAGTAACTATGAATATCCTGTTAAATTGATTGTCTCATACAATGAAAAAAACAAACTAGAGGACGTTAAGAAATTCACTGAAACCAAGTTGTTGAACAACTTACAAGGAGCGAATATTAGTCAGCATGTTAAGTTTTTAAAAGATGCTGAATTTGAATATAATCAAAAAGGAGAATTTATTTCTGCCACAACATACGGGAATGGAGTTCCTAGGCATGCAACCCAATTGTATGAAGCTTTTTCACATTTACTCATTTTCGTTTTATTATTTTATTTATGGAATAAAAACAGAAGTGGATTGGCAGATGGGAGACTTTTTGGTATATTCCTGATTGGTGGTTTTGGGTCAAGGTTTTTATTTGAATTTATAAAAGAAAACCAAGTTGCCTTTGAAGATGGACTAGCTTTAAATATGGGGCAGTGGCTTAGTATTCCTTTGGTATTGACTGGAATTTATTTCATATTTCAATCTATACAATCTGAGAAAAGGATTTAGGGAACAGGATCGTAGCCCGAACCGCCCCATGGATGACATTTTGAAATCCGTTTAGCTGATAATTTCGTTCCTTTGAGTAAACCATGTTTTAAAATTGCCTGTTTTGTATATTCTGAGCAAGTAGGAGTAAAACGGCAAGAAGATGGAAATAAGGGCGAAATGCCATACTGATAAAATAAAACTGGCCCAATGGCTATTTTTCGTATGATTTTTGTAATGGTATGTTTTTTATTGTTCTCCAATTGCTCTTTTTATAAACTTAATATTTTTACAAATTAAAATTAAAGCCCTAAATATTGACTCAATTTATATTATCAGCAGAAAAATGATTTTTAAAATTAGCATATTTTCTGTTTTTGCATTTACAATATTTTTCCATAACGCAAAAAGTCAAGTTTCTGTTGAGACTGATTTAGGGAAGCTTGAAGTTATAAACAAAACTAAAGATAGCCTTCAAAATCAAATCCTTTTTATTGAAAGTATCGAAATCCGGGGTAATAAGAAAACCAAAAAAAGAATAATTACTCGTGAAATAGATTTGCAATCCAATGTTAGCTATCCTTTCAAGGAGTTAAAAGATTTGATTAAACTTGATGAGAACAAAATCTTTAATACGGGCTTGTTCAATAGTGTAAGAGCTGAACTTGAATTTATTGAGGGTAGTAAAAATCATATAAAAATCATCTTCTTTGTTGAGGAAAGATGGTATATATGGCCTAGTGTAATTTTTAAACTTGCTGATAGAAATTTTAGTGATTGGCTTTTTAATCAGAATGCAGCTACAGATCGATTTGAATATGGTTTTAAATTTGACCAATTTAATGTGAGGGGCCTAAATGAACGCTTATCAGCAATGGCTCAGTTTGGATTTAAGAGACGTTTTTCCTTTGGTTACAACATTCCTTATCTTAATAAAAACCAGACATTCGGAATGGGATTGGTTTTTTCATTTAGTGAACTAGATCAAATTGACTATACTAACGTTGGGAATAAACGATTATTTATTGATGCCGATAGCATTTTTGGGGATGATAATGAAAGACAGATAATTTCAAACTCATTGACGAGTAATTTATTTTTTAACTATAGAGAGTCCTACTACAATACGCACACAATGCGCTTAACTTATTCACGGACTACTATTCTTAAAGAAATATTACAGTTTAATGAAGATTATTTAGGTCCAAATGGAGATTTAGAACAAGATTTTTTAAGTCTTACTTATATTTTTAGAAGAGATTTTAGAGATAGGAATAATTATCCTTTAAAAGGATTTTTGATCGATGGAAGGCTATCTAAAATTGGTTTAGGTATATTTAGAGATATTGATCAAGGGTCAATCCAAACATTATTAGCTTGCTATAAACCTTTAAAATATAACTTTAATATTGCTTCATCATTTACTGGCTATACAAGTTATCCTCGTTTTCAACCTTACAATAATATGCGAGGATTAGGCTTTGCTAATAATCTATTAAAAGGCTACGAGCTCTATGTTATTCAAGGACAGCATTATGCTATGAATAAAACAGAGTTAAAGAAAAGATTATTTTCTATTGAGGCCAATTTAGGAAGAATGATGCCTCTAAAACAGTTTAGGAAAGTTCCTATTGCAGCTTATTTTAAAGTGTTTTTTGATCATGGCTATGTCCAGAATAATTTACCTGAAAGTAGTAATACTACTGTAAGTCCTTTACTCTCCAATAGATATATTTATAGTTATGGCGCTGGATTGGATATTGTCACTTATTATGATGCTGTATTGCGATTAGAGTATTCTATTAATGCATTAAACGAGCCAGGATTCTTCATTAATGTGAAATCAGGTATTTAATCAATTTCTGATTTATCTACCTTTTTCTTTTTTCCAAATAGGTTGAAATAATACCAATTACCTATTTTTTCTCCCTCGCTATAATATCCTTCATAGGTTTTTCTTCCTTTGTCATCAAAATATTGCCAAAGGCTCTCTTCTTTTCCATTTTTATAATCTCCAGTTTGTACAATTTGTCCTGATTCATTAAAAAACTGCCATGGTCCGTCAGGAACACCTTTTTCATAATTTCCAATTTGTCTGAGTCTACCATTTTCATAGAAAAAATCCCAATGACCATGATAATTGCTGTTTAAATATTCGCCTTGCTTTTCGATTTGACCATTTTCATAATAGTAGATGGATTTGCCTTGAAGTTCATCTTTGTTCCAGGTTTCTTCTGATGAGACTTGACCATTAGGGTAATAATTGATGACTTTCCCCTCCAGCATTCCTTCAACATAATTTTCAGTAGCATTTACTTTCCCACTTGGGTAGAAAAAATTCCATTCCCCATGTTTCCTGTCATTATGTAGCTCACCATAAGCTTTTAATTCACCCGATTCATAAAATATAGAATCAGTTTGAGCATAGATTTCATAATGAAAGCCTACCATTATAATTGCGCATATCCAATATTTTTTATAATTTTTCACTTTCATTTATTTATGGCTCTTAGCTAATTTAATCACTTTGAGCTTATAATTAAATTAAGTGCATGAAAAATTTCAACCTCATACTCCCCATTCTATTGTTTATTGCATCCCAAATTCATGCACAATCAATTTATGCACCAGTTTCCAGTCGAGTCATTGGTATGGGTGATGCCTCCGTCACCATGGAAGGTTATTGGGCTTCATTTCAAAATACAGCAGGGATTACAACCACCGAAAGCTTAGAGGTTGGCGCTACTTACGAAAATCGTTTTGGAATGCCAGGGATGGATTTTATGGCTACCGGTGTGACCGGAAAATTACCCTTTGGGCATGCTTCTTTAAACGTTTTTCGCTTTGGTGATGATATCTATAATGAGCATAAGGTTTCATTGGGCTATGCTACAGAACTTGGCATAATAAAGCTAGGCGGGAGAGTCAATTATCTTCAGTATCAAGTAAAGGATTTCGGAAGTCAAAGTACTTATTCTGTTGATTTTGGAGGAATAGCCAAAATAACACCTCAGTTGGTAGTAGGAGCTCAAGCATTGAATATTAGCCAATCAAGTTTACTTTTAGAAGGAGATCGAAGAATACCTACTTTGTTGAAACTGGGGGCTTCTTATCGCCCAAGGGAATATTTCATGTTGAATGCTGAGATAGAAAAAGATATTGTGAAACCAGCCATGGTAAAGCTAGGAGCAGAATACAATTTTCTCGAAAAGTTTTATCTACGAACAGGGTTTAACAGCGGCTCCTTTCAATCATTTTATGGCCTTGGCTTTAAATACTTAAGCTTTCAATGGGATTATGCGCTCAGTAATCATGCGGAAATGGGTTTCTCCCATAGTATTTCCATGCATTATAAATTAAGGAGGAAATGAGTAAATGGACTTTCATATTTCCAATTTTATTTTTTTTGGTTTCTATACCTTTCTTTTCTTTTGCTCAAGAGCAAGAGTTTTATCTGGAAGATTTTATTGAAAGTAATTTCTCTGTTCAGGATGAAAACACTAATTATGAAGATATTTATGAGGCTTTATTTCAACTCTATCAATCTCCAATTAATTTAAATAATGCCACTCGACAAGATTTACAATCGCTACTGTTGCTTTCCAATATTCAAATCAATGAATTTTTAAATCATAGAGCTAAAAATGATAACTTACTGAGTATTTATGAATTACAGGCTATTCCTGAGTTTGATCTCAAAATCATATATCAAATCCTTCCATTTGTGACGGTTAGAGAGACAGGTCTACAAGCAGATAATAGGCCATTACTGCAAAGAATCTTAAATGAAGAAAATAATTATTTGATGATAAGATCAGATAGAACTCTGGAACAGAAACGAGGATATATTTCTACGGATGAAAGAGAAAGACAATATTTGGGTGATCCTTACAGAGTTTATACTCGATTTAGAGTAAAGCATACTGATGATTTTAGTATTGGATTTACAACTGAGAAAGATGCTGGAGAGCAATTTAAGTGGAATCCAACTCGAGATCAGTATGGTATGGATTATTGGTCTTTTCATGCTCAATTAGAGAATCAGGGAAGGTTAAAGAATATTGTGTTGGGAGATTATCAATTGCAGTTTGGGCAATCTTTATTGTTTGGAGCTGGTTTCGCATTAGGGAAGGGGAGTCAAACCGTGGCGACAGCGAGGAGAAGTAATTTGGGTGTTTTGCCCTATACTTCTGTTTTAGAGACCAATTTCTTAAGAGGAGTAGCCACCACAATTGAACTGAATGATTATTTAGATCTCACCACTTTCTATAGCTACAACCCCATCAATGGAAATGTAGAGTTGGATTCCGCTCGCAGTGCAGAGGAATTTTTCACTTCGATCAGGTTGGCAGGTTTTCACAGAACAGAATCAGAGTTAGCTGGTAAAAATGCGATAGAAGCCCAGAATTTTGGCGGTAATTTATTATTCAATACCAAAAAAGAAAACTTGAATATTGGCTTGAATTATATTCATACGATTTATGATAGACCATTTTCCCGTCAGCCTAATAAATATAATCAGTTTGAATTTAATGGTACACAAAATCAGAATTACGGGCTTTTTGCCAATTATTATTGGAGAAATTTCCATTTATTTGGTGAAAGCGCCATCAGTAGTTCTGGGGGTATTGGAGCAATTGGTGGGTTTATAGCTTCTATTACTCCTAGCTTGCAGACTAGCTTTATTGTTCGCAATTACGATAGGGATTTTCATACTTTTTATGGAACGGCCTTTGGTGAAAGTACCAGAAATATTAATGAGAATGGAGTTTATTGGGGGGTGAAATTTCAACCCTTTAAAAAGCTTACTTTTTCGGGTTATTATGATCGGTTTAATTTCCCTTGGTTACGATTTAGAGCAGATGGCCCCTCAAAAGGAAATGAATTTTTAGGAAGGATATCTTATAGATTTAGCAGAGAGATAAAATTGTATGCCCAGGCAAGAGTCGAAAATAAAGAGCGAAATGTTGATTTAGAAGATAATCCAAATCTTTACGGATTGGCTAATGCAGAAAAGAGAAATTACATCATTAATTTAGATGTTCGTCCTAAAGGCATAGTATCTCTTAAAACTAGAGCTCAATTCAGTGAATTCTTACTACAAGGAGATTATTCCAATGGTATGACTTTGATTCAAGATATAAGCTTTGATTTTGGCAGATTCAGATTGAGTACTCGCTACTCCATATTTGATACGGATAATTTCGAAAATCGGCAGTATGTTTATGAAAAGGATGTTTTATATGCTTTTTCTATTCCTGCTTATCAATATACAGGAAGCCGCTCTTATGCTTTATTGCAATATAAGTTTTCGAAAAAACTACAAATCTGGGCCAGATATGCGCAGTTTCGATATGTAGATCGGTTTACGGTCGGAACAGGCAATGAAGAGATTGAGGGGAATACAAGGTCAGAGGTGAAAGTGCAGATGATGGTGAGGTTTTAAGGATTGGATCAAATTAGTCATAAAATTGATTTTTTAGCAATGATTATTATTCAAACCTCTTCTTAGACCATTAATAATACCAAATCTGACCTGTTTATGACCCCATTGGGGTCTACTTATGGTAACTGAAAACTGTGGGCAAATCCTAAGCTCCGTAGGAGCGACCTTATCGCCTTCTGTTCTTATCTCTTTGGTCAAGAAATATTTTCGTCCTTTCACAGCGAATATGCATTGGATGTTAATTTGTGAGTAGGTATTGGTCATGGTTGATATATTTTTGGTTCAAAAACTAATCATTACATTTTAACTTTTAAAACTTTTGGCTTATTTATCTCATATAAGGTCGTTCCTCTGGAACTTGGGTAAAACATCTAAGCGATTATGAAAAATCATTAAATAGAGAATATAATTATTGTGGTAACCATATTGAAATTAAGTTTGAATTCTTAGTATTGGACTAGTCGCCCATAAAAGAAAATTCCCATTGAATTTTCACAAAACTTTTTTCCTGAATATATTGTACTTTAATAGAAATGCGGACCCCATACTTGAAAGTTTTAATTGAATGAATAAATCATTTTTAAAATCCTTTTTACTTGTAATCTTTTTTATTTCAGTTTTATCAGCGTGTAAATACACAACTCCTCCTGAAATGCTGATGGGTAATTGGTATGTAGCTTCTGTAAAAGCTAATGGTCATGAAATGATTCATAATTATCTAGATCACAATACTCGCTATCTGGTTTTTAAGGAGGAGGGTACATATCAAGTAGGGTTATTGGATTCTGTTAGCGAAAAAGCATGGATGATGCATCCTGATAAAAATGAACTGATTATGATGCATGGAAGTCCTTTTGATGATATTAAAACATGGAATGTAAAAGCTTCGGATGAACTGATTTATTTAACGGATAAGCATAATCATTTCAATATCACATTAAATAGAAAAAAGGAATTGCCTAAAATAGAAATTGCAGAAGAAAACGCTTTGATAGGGAAATGGATCATCGATAAAGTGACCGTTAATGGTTACGATAATTCAGATAAGTACGCTTTTCCTAATAGGTGGATATTATTAGCTGATAACGGAAGGTTTTATAATGGAAGTGACAAAGGAGATCAGAATGTGGGCTTTTGGAAGACTAATAGTTCACTTACTCAAGTAGAATTTTTCGATCAGAAAGAGCAAGAAGAATCATTTATCACATTTAACATTGCTAAAAATTCAATTTGGTATGAAAAACAAAGTGATGATTATAACAAGCCACAGGTAAGAGTCTATTTTAAAAAATCGGAATAATATTTTTACTCAATGCCAATCTAGTTAAATGGAAATTTCAAATTATCCATGATATCCTCCGACTATATATTTTCAATGAAATAATTCCAATTTATTCTCGATATTCGTTAAACACAAAATTATCTTTTTATGAAACGAATATTAGCCAGTCTTTTTATTTTAGTTGCTCCGTACCTTCTATTGGCGCAAGTCCAACCTACCGATGCAAAATCAATATTGGAAGGAATTGAAAACAGAAAAAAATTAGCGGAATCATCAGATTTGAAAAATTATCCTGCAAGAAATGTGGGACCTGTAATCCAAGGTGCTCGCATCGTGGATATTGCAGTCAATCAATATAACATTAAAGAATTTTACATAGCCTACGCTTCAGGGGGGCTTTTCCAAACTCAAAACAATGGAATAAGTTTCGAGCCTATTTTCGATAATGTAGGAGCACTTACTTTAGGAGATATAGCACTTGCTCCGAGTGATGAAAATATCCTCTATGTAGGTACAGGAGAAAATAACTCTAGCAGAAGTAGTTACGCAGGTTCTGGGATTTATAAATCTACCGATAAAGGACAAAACTGGGAGCATATCGGTTTGCCAGGTAGTCAGCATATAGGTAGGATTGTAGTGCACCCTGAAGATCCTAATACAGTTTGGGTAGCTTCTATGGGTGGTTTATATTCCGATAATGAAGAAAGAGGAATCTATAAAAGCACGGATGGTGGTGAAACTTGGGAAAAGACATTGTATGTAGATGATAAAACCGGTTCTATAGATTTAATCATTCACCCGGAAAACCCTGATTTATTATGGGCTAGCATGTGGGAGCGTAAAAGATACGCCTGGGATTTTGTAGGAAATGGTGAAGGTTCAGGGGTTTATAGCTCAACAGATGGTGGAGAAAATTGGAGCCTATCAATGAATGGAATGGAAGATGACGAATTCACAGGAAGAATTGGGTTAGATATTTCTCAATCTAATCCTGATAATTTATATGCATTGGTAGATTATCAAAAAGAAACCAAAAAAGATAAAGAGGAAGAGGAAGGCCTAACTCAGGCTGATTTCTTAGAAATGTCAGTTAAAGATTTTCTTAAAATAAATAATGAAGATTTAGATCAATATTTGAAGGATAATAATTTCCCTGAAAGATATAATGCGATCAATGTTAAGAAAGATATTGAATCAGGGAGCTATAAACCTCAAGCGCTAAGTGATTATTTGGGAGATGCTAATCAAGCATTGTTCGATACTGATGTGAAAGGTTCAGTAATCTATAAATCAACTGATAGGGGTGCCACATGGCAAAAAACACATGATTACGACCTGTCTGGGGTTTATTATACTTATGGTTATTATTTTGGAGAAATTCGGGTAGCTACACAAAATCCCGAAATCATTTATGTTTTGGGAGTCCCTATTGTGGTTTCCAGAGATGGAGGCAAAACTTTCAACAGAACAGATTCAATTGGTGATGTGCATGTGGATCATCATGCCATGTGGATTAATCCTGAAGATGAAGAGCATATTATGTTAGGGAATGATGGTGGTCTTTACATTACTTATGATGGTGGAGCTACATGGGATCATAAAAACAGTTTGTCTGTTGGACAATTCTATACTGTTAATGTTGATATGGAAGAACCTTATAATATTTATGGAGGATTACAGGATAACGGTACCATGGTGGGAAGTTCTCGCACAGTGCCCAACGTAAGAGGAAGATGGGAAAGCATTTTTGGAGGTGATGGCATGTTTGTAAGTGCTGATCCTAGAAATTCAGATATCGTTTATGTTGGTTTCCAGTTTGGAAATTATTACCGAATTGATAGAGAAAGCGGTAAAAGACAATATATAACACCTAAGCACAATATAGGAGAGGATCGATTAAGATTCAATTGGAGAACGCCTGTAGTCATGAGTCAGCATAACCCTGATATCATTTATATTGGTGCTCAGAAAGTTTACAGAAGCTTAAATCAAGGCGATAGCTGGACTGCATTGACTGATGATTTAACCAATGGTGCTAAAGAAGGGAATGTTCCTTTTGCGACTATTACTGAAATTGCTGAATCACCATTGAATTTCGGGACTGTTTACGTAGGAACTGATGATGGAAATGTATGGCTGATGAAAGAAGGGCAGAGCATTCAAAAAATCAACAATAATCTGCCAGCAGATTTATGGGTGAGCAGTATTCATCCATCAGAACATGAAGAAGGAACAGTTTATCTTTCCATGACTGGCTACAGAAATGATAATTTTGATAACTATGTCTATAAAAGCACTGATTTCGGTAAAAACTGGACATCTATAAGTGGTGATTTACCGCAAGAGTCTGTTAATGTTATTTACGAAGACCCTAAAGTTAGTGACTTGCTTTACATTGGAACGGACCATGGATTATATACCAGCTTCAATGATGGAGAGAATTGGCAACATATGGGCTCTATACCTAATGTAGCTACTTACGATTTGATAGTGCATCCAAGGGATTTAGATTTAATTGTGGGCACACACGGAAGAAGTATTTATGTGATGGATGTAGAGCCACTTCATAAAATTGCTCAAAATGATAAATCTAGCTTAACGGTATTTGGTTTAAATGATATCCGATTTAGCAAAAACTGGGGAGAAAAATCGCATCCTTATTCAAAAAGATATTTACCAAAACTGGAAATAGCGCTCTTTTATGATGCCAATAAGAATGGAAAAGTAAAGATTGAAGTGATAAATGAAGAAGGTGAAAGCTTAACTTCTTGGCAAGAGGATTTATCCAAAGGCTACCAAAGCTTCAGTTGGAATTGCAAAATCAAAGATGATTTCATTGCTAAAGGAAAATATGAATTGAAATTCACCCTAGGTAAAGAGTCACATACTGAATCTTTTGAGGTGAAATAATTATAAATTTTTAGGGTACTGAAATAAATGGAGTGAGGCATTTTTAGAAGAAGCTTCACTCCATTTTTTTATATCTAATTTCAAACTTACAATCCCTGTTGTTGGAATATTTTCAGGAAAACCAGAAAGCAAATAATCAGCTAAATCATTTAGCCCAGGATTATGACTTAGCAATATCAAGCAGTTTACATTACTAGCAGTTTGTTTTATTTGATTTAGTAATTTGGAATAGCTAGCATGGTAAAGTTGATCATTAATTTTTAAATGAGAATTCAATACAGCTTGAAAAGCTAGTGCAGTATTTTTAGCTCTTTCTGCACCACTACTTAAGATTAAATCAACTTTTATTTCTTGTGAGGAAAGCCATTTCGCCATTTTTGGCGCATCTCTTTTTCCTCTATCATTTAAAGGCCGATTATAGTCATTAAGGTGCGGAAAATCCCAACTTGATTTAGCGTGACGAATAATTAATAATTCCTTCATATAAAATTAATTTCCAACAATAGTAACAGAATTAATCAAAAAACGTATATTGCTTGAAATTTATATTAATTAATAACAATTTATTTTATGAGTACTGGAACAGTAAAGTTCTTCAATGAAGACAAAGGATTTGGATTTATTGTAGAAGACGAAACAGAGAACGAAATATTCGTTCACGTAAGTGGTTTAGAAGACGATATCGAGAAAAACGATAAAGTTTCTTTCGAAACTACAGATGGTAAGAAAGGCTTAAATGCCATTGGTGTCAGAAGAGTATAATTCTATTTATAGATTCTGAATGTAAAGCTGATTGGTCGCCAATCGGCTTTTTTT
>NZ_JAGXGF010000101.1 GCF_024636815.1 Marivirga sp. | reverse complement strand
GCTCCAGTTAGGATTAAAAAGCTTATGCGCTGCGTTAAAATGTTCTTTACGATTAACGTAAACCATGTCAATCTTAATTTTTAGGCTGCAAATATACGTTTATTCATTTATAATAAATAGTTTTGCTTAAAGAGCTTAATATAAAAACATACATCTCATGATAATAGTTACCGGAGCCGCTGGATTTATTGCATCAAATCTTATCAAAAAACTTAATACTGATGGTTTTAACCACATTATTGCGGTTGATAAATTTGATAAGCCTGAAAAAAATAAAAATCTGGAAGGCTTAAAAATTCAAGAAAAAGTTGAAAGAGAAGTGTTTTTTGAATGGCTTGGGAAGCAAAATGAAAAAGAAATTGAATTTATATTTCATTTAGGTGCCAGAACAGATACCACTGAATTCGATACCGAACTATTAACTAAACTCAATACTGAATACACTAAAGAAGTATGGAAGAGATGCATTGACATGCAAATTCCTTTAATTTATGCCAGTTCTGCTGCAACATATGGCTTGGGTGAATTAGGTTATGATGATGACGAAAGTAAAATACCTGATTTAAAACCTCTTAACCCGTATGGCATATCCAAAAATGAGTTTGATAAATGGGCGCTTAAACACGAAAAGAAACCATTTTATTGGGCTGGATTAAAGTTTTTTAATGTTTATGGGCCCGGTGAATATCATAAAGGGAGAATGGCAAGCGTGATTCTTCACGCTTACAAGCAAATTTCGGAAACGGGAAAAATGAAATTGTTCCGTTCTCATAATCCTGAATTTAAGGATGGAGAACAAATGAGAGATTTCGTTTTTGTAGATGATGTGGTTCAGGTAATGATTTGGTTGATGCATCACCGAAAAAATTCAGGTATATACAATCTGGGTAGCGGAAAAGCCCGTACTTTTTTGGATTTAGTAAAAGCAGTTTTCAAATCCATGAATAAAAATGAAAACATCAGCTTTATTGATACCCCAGAAGATATCCGTGATAAATATCAGTATTTTACAGAAGCAAAAATGGAGAAATTAAAATCAATTGGTTACCTTAATGATTTTACTAGTTTAGAAAGTGGGGTAGATGCTTATATAAAACAAATGAAACCATAAATGGTTTAATCCGATAAAATAATGTATGTCAATACATTTAAACTAAAACTTACCAAACCATAAAAACATGTTTGAACAATTAGATCCGGAATTATTAGATAAAATTTATTCTTATGCTATTGAAATAGGAATCGCATTAATAAAAGTAATTCTCATATTTATTGTAGGTAGAATTACTATTGGTTATCTCATGAAAGGCATAGATAAAGCCTTCAAAAAATCTGAACTAGATGTTTCCCTTGTTTCTTTCTTGGGTTCATTTTTTAGATTTGTATTTTATATTGCCTTAGTATTAGTTATTGCTCAAAGCATTGATATAAAAATTGCTGCTATTCTAGGAGTGTTAGGTGCCGCTGGTTTAGCGATAGGTTTGGCCCTACAGGGCAGCTTATCCAACTTTGCAGGTGGTATATTAATTTTAGTAACAAAACCATTCAGAGTAGATGATATAATCGAAGCTCAGAGCTATTTCGGAGTGGTTGAGAAAATTGACATTCTCCATACCTATGTCAGAACTTTTGATAATCAAGTGATTGTGATGCCAAATGGAGGATTAGCCAACTCAAATGTCACGAATACCACATTAAAAGATACCCGAAGAGCAGAATTGAAAGTGGGTGTAGCTTATGGATCTGATATTAGTAAGGTCAGAGAAATCATATTGGATGTAGTGTCACGAGATGAGAGAATTCTTGACGACCCTGCCCCAGTCGTAAAATTCACCAATTTTGGAGATAGTTCACTAGATTTAAGTGTTAGAGTGTGGACTGCTACTGATAATTTATGGCCAGTTTATTGGGATAATATGGAAGCTATCAATAATGAATTTGTAAAAGAAAACATTGAAATCCCTTTTCCACAAAGAGATCTTCATATGAGAACAAAATAATAAATATGGTTAAAAACATTTTATTCTTAGCCTTCGATTATATCGAGGGCTATTTTTTTGAAAAAAATCAAGAAAAATTAACAACTAAAAGGACGAATACCGTTCTTTAGAGAGTTCTATAAAAATAAATTGTGAAGAAAACTATGCCTGTAAAACTGAAAGTATTTATACTAGCCCTGTTTCTAGTTTGTGGTCACTCCTCCTACTCTCAAAATTTTGTCAAAAGATACCTTAATAATATAATCAATGATACAAGTGACATATCAAAACCTCAATTTTTGATTTATCCCACAGTAGCTTATGCTCCTGAAACAAGCTGGGAATTTGGCTTAAGCTCATTGCTAGTATTTTATGCCAAACAGGATACCTCTAACCGCTTAAGCGAGGTGAATGGATTTACCTTTTTCACCTTAGAAAATCAGTATGGTCTGTGGTTTGATCATGCCATCTATTCTGATGAGGATAATTGGTTTTTCTTAGGACGGATTCGTTTTCAAAGTTTTCCATTGTTTTATCATGGTATAGGAAACCAAACTCCAGAAGATTATATAGCACGAGTAGATGCTAATCAAATCTTTATCAAAGAAAGGGTTTTACGTAAGCTTAAAAAAGATTTGTTTGTTGGGTTGGAAATGGATTTCCAACGCCTAAGCTCAGTGGATTTTATTCCAGCTGAAGGCTCAAATGGAATTCAAGATTTACCTTTGGGAAGTCAAGGATCAACAAACTTAGGTTTCGGGCTAGGTTTAGTTCATGACAATCGACACAATGTTTTAAATGTAAGAAAAGGATTTTTCTCAGAACTAGCTTTACTTCATTATAATCAAGCATGGGGCAGTACATACGATTTTACCACTGTGATATCAGACACAAGAATTTACCGACCTGTTGGAGCAAACAATGTCTTTGCTGCGCAAATATTAGGTCAATTTAATTCAGGAGAGGTTCCGTTTAACCAATTAGCGCTAATGGGCGGGGAAAGTATAATGAGAGGCTATTATTATGGTAGATACAGAGACCAAAATCAGTTAGCTGCCCAATTTGAATATCGATTTTTACCTATACCTTTTAATTTCACTGATCGAATCGGAGCAGTAGTTTTTGCAGGTGCAGGAAAAGTATTTCCAGAATTACGCAGTTTTGATTTGTCTGATATAGTAGTTTCAGGAGGAGCAGGAATTAGATTCTTACTATTCCCTAAAAAAGATATTTATACTCGTTTTGATGTAGCGTTAACTCAGGAAGGCCCAGGATTTTATTTATTTATTGGTGAGGCTTTTTAAAATCTAATTTTTCAGATAGCATTTTTGCCTCCTTAACAACTGCTCTAGGATATTGATTTATGTCTAATATTCTAATGGCATTTCTAGTTTTGAGCTTCCCTTCTTTCAACTTATAATCGAAGTCTACTTTTTCTTCATTTATAAGCTCACTAAAATGATATAAATCATATTCATCCTTTAATAAATCTGCAAGTTCGATATCATGAGTGGATACAAAAACCAAATTATTATTACTGGTCAAATAAGATAATACGGCTTTCCCTGCTGCAATTCTTTCTATCGTATTGGTTCCTTTAAATATTTCATCTAGAAGGAATAAATGAAAGTAATTGTTCTCAGAACAAGATGTCATTTCTTTTATAGTTGATACCTCTTCAAAATAATAACTTTTTTCATTCATTAAATCATCACTAATTCTGATAGCTGACATCAATCGCATTTTAGGTAATTGAAAAGCCTCGGCAAAAGAAGTATTCAGTGCCATTGCAGTAATGACATTAACTCCTACTGTTCGAATAAAAGTAGTTTTTCCAGACATATTGGAACCTGTTAATAAAATTGATTTGCCAGAAGTGTCAATATTATTCTCAACACAATTTTCAATTAATGGGTGATAAATTGCTGTAGCCTTAATACCCTCTTCAGGTCTAGAAAAATGTGGTGTACAATAATTCTGTATTCCTTTCCGCAATGAACTAATGGAATAAAGCATATCAATTCTACCAATAGAATTAAATAAATTCTCAATATATTTTTGATGGGTTTTAATTTTATTTAGCGCCTTAAAGAACATAATGGGTTCCAAAACCAAAATGATTTTGATAATTTCCAAACTTCCCCAAAATAAATTAGTAACATCACTTTGTGCTTTATTTTCGATTTGAAATAAATAGAAGTGCTTTTTCACATTCTCGATGGCATTTATGGACTTCTTAAATTCCTTATCTCTGAAAATATCAGAATCATAGTCATTAAGGCTTTTAGCTAAGGAATGTAATTTTAAAAGTTCTTATAATGAAGAAATATAATGGTCTAGATTGTTCTTATTTCTATAGTGGACACCCATATTAATGATAATCAAAACAGGGACTACAAAAACCATTGCAGTACTATATAATAGGCTAAGTACACAAATTAAGGACGTAATGGATAAAAAAGGAAGAATCCAATACCACTTTGGTGCTTCGATGGGTTTATCTTGAAACAATTTAGCAATATAAAATGCTTCCGTTTGATCGAGTTTTGATAATTGCTTTTCTAAAAATGATCTGAACTGCTCATCCTTATTAATTTTATGAATTAACTTTTCATCCTCCTCACTAATGTCATTTTCATCATTAAATGATCTTAATTGATGATAGAGATACTGCTGACCAACTTTAGAATTGCATCTATCCAAAAACATAAAAAGCTCCTCAAAATCCATATCATTGCAAACTTTACCAGATAATTGATGTGAAGAATCGGGTTTTGTGGCTTTTAGATAATATTCTGATATCCAGCTAAAAAGAAAGGTTTGGTTCTTCGGTTTTCCAAATTGTGATTTCGCTTGCCTTTTGTCTTTATACTTAAAAAATTTCAACTATATAAACTTATAATATTCAAAGAAATAATATTTCCAAAATTAGCTGATTTTTTGTTTTAAAACCAAAAAACCATCGATCTTCCGATCGATGGTTTTTAAATATTATAGAAAAATTTGAATTTAACTCTTAATAGATTCTAAAATCTCATTTAAAGTATTACTAGGTCGCATTTGCTTCTCTAAAATACTTTCGTCAGGCTTATAATAACCTCCCATATCAACAGCATTACCTTGTGCTGATATCAGTTCTTCATTTATTACTGCTTCCTTTAAACTCATATTTTCAGCTGCTCTACTAAAAATCTTTTTCAAATCAGCATCCTTATCTTGATTTGCCAAAGCTTCAGCCCAATACATAGCTAAATAAAAGTGACTTCCTCTGTTATCAATTTCATTTACTTTTCTAGATGGAGATTTATTTTCATCCAAAAATTTTGATGTCGCATTATCCAAAGCAGCACCTAAAATTATTGCTCTTTCATTTCCAAAAGTTTTTCCTAAATGATCTAGAGAAACTGCTAATGCTAAAAATTCCCCTAAAGAATCCCATCTTAAGTGACCTTCTTCCATGAACTGTTGAACATGCTTTGGAGCAGATCCACCAGCACCAGTTTCAAATAATCCACCACCATTCATTAATGGTACGATAGACAACATTTTTGCACTTGTCCCCACTTCTAGAATTGGGAAAAGATCAGTTAAATAATCTCTTAATACATTACCAGTAACAGAGATTGTATCTTTTCCTTCTACAATTCTCTCAAATGAGAAACGAGTAGCCTCCACAGGATTCATAATCCTGATATCCAAACCATTAGTATCATGATCTTTTAAATATTCTTTGACCTTTTTGATCAATTCAGTATCGTGTGAGCGATTGCTATCCAACCAGAAAACAGCTGGGTTTCCTGTGTCTTTAGCTCTATTTACGCCAAGTTTAACCCAGTCTTTGATTGGTGCATCTTTCACCTGACACATTCTCCATATATCACCTTGCTCTACTTCATGACTGAATAAAACATTACCGCTTGCATCCGTAACTTCAACAGTTCCAGCTTCAGGAATTTCAAAAGTTTTATCATGAGACCCATATTCCTCGGCTTTTTGTGCCATCAATCCAACATTGGAAACGCTTCCCATGGTAGCAGGATTTAAAGCGCCATTTTGCTTACAGAATTCTATTGTTTCTTGATAAACTCCAGCATAACTTCTATCTGGAATAATGGCTTTTGTATCTTGCGTTTTATTGTCTTTATTCCACATCTGCCCTGAAGTTCTAATCATGGCAGGCATGGAAGCATCAATAATCACATCACTTGGGACATGCAAATTAGTGATCCCTTTATCAGAATTTACCATAGCCAGATCTGGTCCATCATTGTAGCAAGCTTCAATATCGGCTTCGATTTCTTTTCTTTTATCCTCTGGTAAATCTTCTATTTGAGAAAGCAGAGAGGCTAATCCGTTATTAACATCTACCCCAGCTTCATCTAAGGTTGCCTGATGTTTTTCAAAAACTGGTTCAAAGAAAGCTTTCACAGCATGACCAAAAATGATGGGATCAGAAACCTTCATCATGGTAGCTTTCAAATGAATTGAAAATAAAACACCTGCCTTTTTCGCTTCTTCTTTTTGCTCTTTTAAAAATGTGCGTAAAGCAGAAGCACTCATCACTGCAGCATCAATAACTTCACCTTCTTGAAGTTTTAATCCACTTTTCAGATCTTTAACATCTCCGGATTTTGTTTTCAATTCAATTTTAACCTCAGTTGCAGCTGGTAATGTGATTGATTTTTCACTTCCGTAAAAATCTCCTTCGCTCATGCTGGCAACATGGGTTTTAGAATCTTTACTCCATTCACCCATACTGTGCGGGTGCTTTTGTGCAAATTCTTTTACAGCTTTTGGCGCACGTCTATCAGAATTCCCTTCTCTTAAAACCGGGTTTACGGCACTCCCTTTTATATTATCATATTTAGCTTTTACTTTCTTTTCGTTATCATTTTCAGGCTCATCAGGATAATCTGGCAAATCATAACCTAATGATTGTAATTCTCTGATTGCATCTTTTAATTGAGGAATTGATGCACTGATATTTGGTAATTTTACAATATTAGCTTCAGGGGTTTTAGCAATTTCACCCAGCTCAGCTAAATCATCATTAATTTGTTGTTCTGGCTTTAACCTCTCTGGGAATTGAGAAATAATACGTCCAGCTAGAGAAATATCTCGTGTTTCAACAGCTACACCAGCTGAATCGGTAAATGCTTTTATGATGGGTAGAAAAGAATAGGTTGCTAAAGCCGGAGCTTCATCTGTTTTGGTATATAAAATCCTTGCAGTCTTAGACATGGTTATAATGTATTTGATTTAAATTTTAATAAACATCAATAAGTAACGGTCATTTGGAAGCCTTGTTCCAAATTCACAATGTGAAATTAAATAAAAGTAGGAGTAGATAAAATTATTTCCTTAAGCATTCTTTAGGTAGCACTAAACATTATTAACAACAAAATGTTTTTAAGCAAAAAATTATGGAATTTGTAATAGCTGGAGGAACGGTTTTATTAGCTATTGGAGTAGTATATGTTTCTTTGAAAAGGGTTTTTAGGGATTGATAGTTACTATATGAGATTAGTTGGTTTACCATCAGCCATTAGAACAGCATCGTTATTCATAATAGAATATTAAAAAAATCTAATCATTTCATTCTGTGTGTCATTCCTGAGAAGGCAGGAATCTAATAATTTTAACCTTTGGTTAAAATATAAAGAATTGGTTTTGGGTACAGAACTTATATCCGTCAACATATTGTGGTCTGAATATAGAATATTGAAACTTCGTTTCAATAAAACAAGATTCCTGCCTGCGCAGGGATAGCCAGCCCCGTACCCATAGGTCGGGGACGTTCTAATCTATTTCAGTAGTTAATATGGAATTATATTCAGTGGTTAATATGAAAATACAACAATTTGAACCAGATTATGTGCCTTCAAATTACCCAAATTGAAGGTATATAAAATACTAATGATTTTAAGCTCTAAAAACACTAATACATCTCATCCTCATTAGGAAAATCCACATTCTTCACATCTCCAACATACTTACCTATAGCTTCTGTAATGATGGTATCTAACCTGGCGTATTGGCGTAGAAATCTAGGCTTAAATTCAGTGGTTATACCTAATAAATCATGTAATACTAAAACTTGTCCATCAACGTAAGGTCCTGCACCGATTCCAATGATTGGAATATTAACTTCCTCAGCCACTCTTTTAGCTAATTGAGCAGGTATTTTCTCTAAAACAATGCTAAAGCAGCCACATTCTTCCAATATTTTAGCATCCTCAATTAATTTTTCTGCCTCTTCTTCTTCCTTTGCCCTAACAGTGTAGGTTCCGAATTTATAAATAGATTGAGGAGTTAAGCCTAAATGTCCCATAACAGGAATTCCAGCACTCAAAATCCTTTTAACAGATTCTTGAATCTCAGCTCCACCTTCCATTTTTACGGCATGTCCACCTGATTCTTTCATGATTCGAATTGAAGAACGCAAAGCTTCAGATGAATTTCCTTGATATGAACCAAAAGGAATATCTACTATAACCAAAGCCCTCTCAACGGCTCTTACTACAGCAGAAGCATGGTAAATCATCTGATCAAGTGTAATTGGTAAAGTGGTTTCATGTCCAGCCATCACATTTGAAGCGGAATCTCCTACTAAAATAACATCAACTCCTGATGCATCCACCAATTTTGCCATGGAAAAATCATAAGCCGTAAGCATAGAGATTTTTTCCCCACGGTTTTTCATTTCCTGCAATTGATGAGTAGTTATTTTTTTGATAGCTTTTTTATGAACTGACATGAAATCCTTTATTTATTTGTCTTTTTTATTTTGTATCTATTCGGAACATTAATGATAAACTTAGTCCCCTCTCCTTCTTTTGATTGAACGTCTATCGTTGCATTTAATTTCTTAATTACATTTTTAACAATATACATCCCAAGTCCGCTTCCTTCACTATTCTCAGAAGCTCGATAAAACATATCAAATATCTTTTCTAATTTATCCTTAGGGATACCTTCACCATTATCTTCGATAATAATTTTTGCTTCTTCAGCTGAAGTTTCAATATCAATATTTATATAAGAAAATTCAACTCCTATATATGTTCTATACTTAATAGAATTTGATATTAAATTATTTAGAATAATACGGATTTTAGTTAAATCAGAATAAAATGGATACCATTGAATTATTTTAGTTCTAATTTCAAGGTTTTTGGTAGTATAAACATGATGGAAATTGGTGATACTATTATTTACTTCAATCAAAAAATTAATGGGTACTGCATCAGGCTCTTCCAGTCTATTATCTCTTGACATCGCCAATAAATCCACAACAAATTTATCAAGCCTATTAATACTGCCAATAATCATTTCAATAATTTTCCGAATTTCTGCTGGACGCGTTTCCGTTTTTATTATTTCTATTAAACCCATTAAAGAGCGCAATGGAGAACGAATATCGTGGGAAGCATGATAAACGAAGTTATCTAATTCAAAATTTAATCTTTGAAGCTCTACCAAGTTTTCCTTAAACTCACTGATGTCTCTGAAGATTATGTCATAATATATGGTATCGTCAGTTTCTATTTCTAAAGCTGAAATGGAAACCCAGGTTTCAGATTCATCCCATCTTTCAAATTTAGTTTCAAATTCTTCTATTGATTCCTTATCGGTCAGCTGCTCTAAAAACCTTTTAATATCTTCATCCTCTTTAAAAGGATCCGTCATTTTCATATGACATTGCTTTTCAGTTAGGGCTAAAATATTTAACCCTTTTTGATTAATTTCTATTATCTCTAAATCTGATTTTCGAACTCTCATGATACCTATCAGAGAGTTTTGGAAAAAGTGTTTATACTTTTCCTCACTAGATTTTATGAATTCTTCACTATTTTTTTTCTCTGTAATATCTCTATGAGATCCTGAAACCCTTATAGGTCTATTATTTTCATCAAAAGTTAGTTTAGCAGTAGATTGCACCCAGATATAATGCCCTGCTTTATGCTTTAACCTAAATTGAATGTTATATTCTTCTTGTTTCCCTTCAATAAATTCTTTTAAAGCATTTGTAGCATCTTCCTTATCTTGTGGATGCAACAAATTTTCCCACAAGCCGAAATGCTCTTGGATTTCTTCTTGTTTATACCCCAGCATGGTAATCCATGGGGGCGAAATAAAAACCTCTTCGGTAATTAGGTTTCTATCCCATAAACCTTCATTAGCACCTGCAGCTGCATATTGATACTGCGCAAGCTTTTTCCTATACGCCTCTAATTCATTCTTCAATAAGAGGTTTTCCTTTTCCAAAGAGATATTTTCTTTATTAATATTCATTCAATATTCACTATAACATGAATTACTAATTCTAAAGATATAACAAACTTATCTGAAGCCAGTTATTAAATTTTCCATAAATTGTGAAAAACCTTGGTAAGGAACAATCAAAATCTAATCAATTCGATGATATGCCCTATTTGTTCGAGAAAAAGACCTGAAAAACCAGTAATTATACTTTCCCAATCTTACTTTTGAACCAAACATTCAATATCACTCCCGCCAAAATTAAAGCAATTCCGGAAAAGACTATCCAATTATAGGTTTCATCAAAGAAAACATATCCATATCCAAGAGCATAAACAATGGTTAAATATTTTAAGCTAGCCACTTTTGATAAATCTTCTGCCTGATAAGACATGGTCATGAAATATTGGGCAAATTGAGTTAATACTCCAATTGCTAATAAAATCAACCACTCCTCCCCAATAGGCATAGTCCAATTGAAGGCTGAATAAAGCCCAGTAAGTGGAGTAGTGACTAAAGGAAAATAAAAAACGATAACCATAGGGTGTTCCGTTTTATTGATTTTCCGTATTATATTGTAGGCCAAACCTGCCATTATGGAAGAGCCGATACCGATGGCAAACATTTGTAAAGAAATCCTTGGATCAAATCCTTGTATAATAATTAAACCGGCAAAAGCCATTATATAAAAAATCCATTGTTTAGGGTGTACTTTTTCTTTCACTATAAAAACACCTAAAATGGAAGTGAAAATTGGAGAAAGGAATTGCATGGTTACAGCACTACCCAAAGGTATATTTTGCAACGTATAGAAATACATGGTTAAAGCAACTGCACCTACTGCACCTCTGGCAATCAATAGCTTTTTATTATTCCCCATTACAGGAACTCCTATGGATTTAAGATAGACAAAACTCATCAGAAAGGAAATGAGAGATCTGAAAAACACAATTTCAATCGCAGGAATATTTGGCAACATTTTTACGAAAACGTTCATTGTTGCAAACAGAAATCCTGCAATGATCATGTAAAGAATACCTTTGTTCATTCTGACTAGTGTGTTTTAAAATTGCAAAGCTAAGGCTAAACTTGAAATCACCTTGTCTTTAGCCATATAATCATTAGTTTGCAAGCTAAATACAGCTAAGATGAAAATAGAATTAAAAGAAAAACAACAGACCGGAAAGCTTTTTGTTGGAGAGGAAAATAATCCTAAAGCAGAAATGCAATTCACTAGAGAAAGTGAACATATCTTAAATGTAAAGCATACTGAAGTATTAGAGGAATTGAAAGGTCAAAGCGTTGGTAGAAAATTATTAGATTATTTAGCTAAAAAAGCCAGAAATGAAAACTTTAAGATAAAAGCCGACTGTTCATATGTTCAGCATGTTTTCAATAAGTATGATGATTATAAAGATGTTCAACTTTAAGAATCAGTACTGAATAAAAAAGCCCTTCAAATATTTTAAAGGGCTTTTTTGATGCTATTTTTTCTTCTTAGTTGCTTTCTTCTTTGGGGCAGCTTTTCTTCCTCCTTTTTTATCGGGAGTTTTTTCAGCTAACTCAACACATTCCTGATAAGTTAAATCAACAGGCTCTTTATCTTTAGGGATTTTTACATTCTTTTTACCAAACTTAATGTACGGACCCCATCTACCATTTAAAACCTGAACTTCAGGATCTTCATCGAAACTTTTGATAAATTTTTCTCTATCAGCCTTTCGTTTTTCTTCTATTAACTCAATGGCTCTATCTGCTGTGATGTCCAAAGGATCCTCCCCTTTCGGGATGCTAACAAACTTACCATCATGACGAACATAAGGACCAAAACGCCCAATAGCCGCCACCATTTTTTGACCTTCATAATCGCCTAATTCACGAGGCAATTTGAACAATTCCATAGCATCTTCAAGTGTGATGTTTTCTATAAATTGCCCCTTTCTTAAACTAGCAAATTTTGGTTTCTCTGCCTCCTCATCTTCAGTATCTGGTGTTTCTCCTAATTGTACTAAAGGACCGTATTTTCCTAATCGAACAATTACCTTCTTACCTGTTTTAGGATCAACTCCTAATTCACGACCAGTATTAACATCTTTCCTTTCAATGCTTTCAGCATCGTCAACTTTTTGATGGAACTCACCATAAAACTTCTTGATCATGTTATTCCAGATCTTTTCACCTTTGGCAATTTCATCAAATTCCTGCTCTACTTTAGCAGTGAAGTTATAATCTGTAACATTTGGAAAATGCTCTACCAAGAAATCATTTACCACCATGGCCAAATTACTTGGATATAATTTATTTTTCTCCGCTCCGGTTATTTCAGTTTTTTCTGAACGATTTATTTTTCCGTTCTCCAACACCATCTCAACATATTTCCGATCTTTTCCATCACGAAATTCTTTGTTGACATAGCCTCTTTTCTGAACAGTAGAAATAGTTGGCGCGTAGGTAGAAGGTCGTCCAATTCCCAACTCTTCTAATTTCTTTACTAAAGTTGCTTCATTATAGCGAGCAGGCGGTCTGGTGAAGCCTTCTCTAGATTGCATTCTTTTCAAGTCCAAAGTTTGTCCTACTTGCAATGGAGGTAACATGCCTTTCGTTACATTGCCTTCTCCTTCTTCATCCTCATCTGTAGATTCAATATAAACTTTTAAAAACCCTTCAAATTTTACAACCTCACCACTTGCACTTAAAGTTTGATCAGTATTTGAAATATCAATGCTCACATTGGTCTTCTCAATTTGTGCATCAGACATTTGTGATGCAATTGCTCTCTTCCAGATTAAATCATAAAGCCTTTGTTCGTTGTAATCACTGCTTGCCTCCTTTGTAGCAAAATTTGTTGGACGAATTGCTTCGTGAGCTTCCTGTGCTCCAGCTGATTTTGTTTTGAAAGTTCTGGTATGTGCATAATCTGCACCGTATTCTGACTTAATCTCTCTAGCTGCACCATCTTTAGCTTCATCAGATAAATTCAGGGAATCCGTTCTCATATAAGAAATCTTACCTGACTCATAAAGTCTCTGGGCTAAAGTCATCGTTTGAGAAACAGAAAAACCTAATTTTCTGGAAGCTTCCTGCTGTAAAGTAGAAGTAGTAAATGGCGGAGCTGGTGTTTTTTTAGCCGGCTTTTTCTCTAGCTTTCCTATTGAAAACTCAGCATCCAGACATTTTTCCAAAAATGCCATGGCCTCTTTTTCGGTTTTGAATCTACCCGGAAGTTCGGCTTTTAATTCTTTTCCTTCCACATTAAAGAAGGCTTGTATTTTATAAAAAGATTCAGCTTTAAACTTTTCAATCTCTCGTTCTCTCTCCACTACTATTCTTACCGCCACCGATTGAACCCGACCAGCTGAAAGTCCAGTTTTGATTTTTTTCCATAGAATAGGCGAAAGTTCAAAACCCACTAATCTATCTAAAATTCTTCTGGCTTGCTGTGCATTTACTAAATCTATATCAATTCCTTTAGGGGAATTAATCGCATTTTGAATGGCTGATTTTGTAATTTCCCTAAAAACGATTCTTTTGGTTCTAGCATCATCTAAATTTAAAGCTTCTTTCAAATGCCATGAAATAGCTTCTCCCTCGCGGTCATCATCAGTCGCGAGGTAGATCATTTCAGCTAATTTTGCTTCTTTTATCAAAGCCTTAATGACCTCCTTCTTATCCTTAGAGATTTCGTAAGTAGGTTTAAACCCATTTTCAATGTCGATTGCATTGTTTCCTTTTGGCAAATCCCGAACATGGCCATAACTAGAAAGCACTTTATAATCCTTTCCTAAGTAACCTTCAATAGTTTTGGCTTTGGCGGGTGACTCCACTATCACTAAATTTTTCGACATATCTACTGGCTTATTTTAAATTGAAATTCAAATATCATTATTTTTTTTTAGAAAAAAAGAATTTAGGTTTTTACTCGTTTATTGAGATAGTTTAATGAATAATCCTAATTTTACTTACAAACAGTTAATCAATCAAATGCTTAAAGACCTTTATTTAATTCGCCATGGCGAGGCAGAAGAACCAAATGCCGGCTTAAAAGATGTGGAACGCCAATTAACAGCAAAGGGTTTGCAGGATGCCTCCAAAGTGGGCATGTATTTGAAACAAAAAGAGTTTCACCCTGACATTATGTTGCATAGCATCGCGCAAAGAACAACTGATACGATGAATAGAATAAACGAGCAACTGGGTGTTAAAGCTGATCATATTGAAGCTTCAGAAGATATTTATGAGGCATCCGCACGCATTATGTTGCGCGTGATATCGGAAATTCCGGCAGAAATGCGTTCTGCTATTATTATTTGCCATAATCCTTCTATCACCTATATTTCTGAATATATTACGGGTGCTGAAATTGGCTATGTTGAACCTGCCGGAATCGTACATATACAAATTCCTTATTCCTCTTGGTCGGAGGTATCGGAAAAAAATTGTGATTTAATAGAATATATTAGACCAGAAGAAATTCAATAATTATTTATGACTAAGAAACAGGAAATAATAAATGCCTTTGACCCAAATGGAATAGGCAAAACAGATAATATTTTTGCGTTACCTTTTGATGAAAAAACGGCAGATTTAATTTTAATTCCAGTTCCCTGGGAAGTGACCGTTTCCTATGAAGCCGGCACAGCTCAAGGACCTCAACATATTTTAGAAGCCTCCTCTCAAGTAGATTTATATCAAAAAGATATTATTGCTGCCTGGAAAATGGGTATTCAGATGCTCCCAATCAATCAAGACTTATTAACGAAAAGTAATAAGCACCGAATAATGGCGGAGGAATACATTGGCTTATTGGAATCTGGAGAAGAAAAAACGGAACAAGGTAAAAATCTTTTAAAAAAGGTTAATTCTGTTTGTGCTGAAATGGTAGAATGGGTAAAATCCGAATCTCTAAAGCAACTGGATAAACATAAGCTTTTGGGATTAGTGGGTGGTGACCATAGTACCCCTTTGGGTGCAGTTCAAGCTATAGCTACTAAACACGAATCTTTTGGAGTGCTCCAAATTGACGCACATATGGATTTCAGAAAAGCTTATGAAAACTTCGAATATTCTCATGCTTCTATCTCCTATAATATGTTGCAAACTATTCCGCAAATCGAAAAAATGGTTCAGGTAGGGATTCGAGATTTTTGTGAAGAGGAAATTAAATTTGCTGAAAAGCAAGGCGAAAGAGTAAGTGTTTTTTATGATGATGATATAAAAGTGGGCATGTTCGAAGGCGAATCCTGGACTATCATCTGTGATAGAATCATCAAAGAACTGCCAAATGAAGTGTATATCACCTTTGACATAGATGGCTTGAGACCTGAACTATGCCCGAATACCGGTACGCCAGTACCAGGCGGTATTAGCTATTCTGAAATCATTTATTTATTGACTAGGTTGGTTAAAAACGGTAAGAAAATCATTGGTTTTGATTTGAATGAAGTGGCTCCGGGCGAAAATACCGATTGGAACGGAAACGTAGGTGCCAGAATTTTATTCCGTCTATGCAATTTAATGGGCGTTTCTCAAGGGAAATTAGAGTGGGATGAGAGTTTTTAATTAGCTTTCATTTCTTTAGGGCTCTCTTGATAAATAATAAAGTATTAAAAACAGGACTTAAACGCTTTTAAGGCGCTTTATTCAAAATAAAATCATTGAATAAACTCCTGAATTTAATCATTTTAGTGAAATTTGAGGTTTTTGACATTTTTGATAGAAATAAAATCCAAATTATATTTTGCAGTTTCTTTCTTTTCTTTTTGTTTGATCAAAAAGAAACAACGCCAGAGGCATTCCTTTGGGAAAAATCAAGAAAGTTTAATGTCAGCCAGAGGCTGACCAGCCTCTGGCTGGCTTCTGCCCAAAACCCAACTCTGGCCCGCTGTTTTGTCCTCCCTCGCGCTCACCAATGAGCAAATTTTTTTGGTCTAGAGATTTAGAGGTATTAATCAAGAGTACCCTCTTTAGCCTTTTTTTTTAGAAAATTAAACCCTAAACCCAATCACCAACATATCATCGGTTTGCTCCATTTCGCCTTGCCATCTTTTCATTTCCAATTCAAGGCTTTTCTGTTGTTCTGGTAAGCTTTTATTTGATATGTTTTCAAGTAATGACTTGAACCTTTTTCTTAAATATTTTTTCTGAGTATTGATTCCAAATTGGTCGGCAAAACCATCTGAACTTAAAAAGAATGTTTGATTTTCTTCTATGTCAATCTCTTGAAAAGTAAACTTTTTATCGGGACTATTGAAATACTCCCCTACTGTGAAATTATTGCCTTTAAACTCTTTTAATTTATTATTCTCCACCAAATAAAGTGGCCTTTTAGCTCCTGAAAAAGTAACTAATTTATTTTCATAATCTATTTTACACAAAGCGACATCCATGCTGTGGCTACTAGTGGTGATTTCCTTTTGCTTAAGGATTTCCATTACCTTAACATCTAACTTGGCAAGGATTCTATGAGGTTCAGTTTCTTGCTCTTCGTTCACAATTTGATTCATAGTGGCATTCGCTATAACCGTCATAAATGCTCCTGCCACACCGTGCCCTGTACAATCTATTAAAGCTAAAATATCACATCCTGTTTGACGAGAATACCAATAAAAATCACCACTGACAATATCTTTAGGTTTATAAAAAACGAAAGAGGAGGGAATATTCTCTTTAAAATTATTTTTATTCATGATCCCTTCCTGAATACTTTTTGCATATTCAATGGAATCCGTAATATTCTGATTCCAGCTTTCGAGTTTCATTTTTTGTATCTCAATCGCCTGTTTACTTTTTAAAATCTGTTGATTTTGAAATTCCAAAAGAGCTTTTGCTTTTCTATTTTGCTTAAATTTCAGAAAGGATATAATAGCTAAAGCAAGTAATAAAACCGAAAAAGCTACAGACCCAAAAGTGTAAAGTCGACTATTTTGATATTGTAAGTTTTTAATTTCAGATTCCTTTTTCAAAAGTGCTATCTCTTTTTCTTTTTGCTCTAATTCTATGCTTTTTTCTAGCTCAGCTATTGCCCTACGAGATTTCTCATTGAATAAACTATCATTCATAATATGATATTGATTCATGTAGACATAGGAATTTTCCAAGTCTTCTAAATGAAGATAAACCTCCGCAAGGGTGCTATAAGCATCCAGTAAGATGGGCTTGGCATAAATATCGCTTGCTATATCAACAGCATCTAAAGCTGCATTTTTAGCAGCAAGATGACTACCTCTGGCATTATGAAGCCTGGCAATTTTCACTAATGCAGCTGAAACACCAAATTTATTATCAGATGCCTCTTCTTTCTTTAATGACTTATTGAAATAATAAAGCGCACTATCATACTCTTGTCTATTAAAATAAATCTTACCGATATTGCTGTAGGGATCAAACAATGAAGATTGCTCGGGATTTTGCTCATAAATATGTAATACTTGTCGATAATAATTTTCAGCCTCCAATTCTTGTCCTTGATCCAAATAAATATTTCCAATATTATTTAAAATTCTCAATAACTTGGGACTGTCCTTCAACTCCTCAAAAATTTGTTTTGCATCAGTGTAATAATCCAATGCTCTTTCAAAATCCTGATTGATAGAATAAATATTTCCGATATTGCTTAAAGATTTTCCAACACCTTCTTTATGATCCAAAGAATCATAGAGATTAAAGGCTAGCTTATAATTCCGAAGTGCCTTATCATAGTCACCTTTTTGTTTGTAATAGACCCCCAGATTATTATAAGCTGTAGCTTCACCTTGAAGGAAATTTATTCTTTTAGAAATTTCTAGTGCAGTATTCGCGTACTCAAAACTTTCAGCAGGCTTGCTTTTGTATTGTATTTTGAACAAGTTATTTAGCCTTCTAACTTCTGTACTATCTTTTGTATTTCCTTTTCTTTGAGAAATTGAACTAAAGCAAAAACAAAAAAGCAATAATAGTATTAAAAAAAATGAATGTTTATTAATCATATTAAATTTCTATCTTGCTAAGATGCTATAAATATTTGAAAAAGTAATATTCAAATTCTCTATATTTATCTTGAATTAATTACTATTGATAAAATATATTATTTTTATTCTGATTAGAAAGTGATTCCAACCAATCTTATCCTACATGTGTCATTAAATCGAACTTTTAAATTCCATAAAATAATGAAAACACCCATACTTAAACTATTGACTCTGAGCTTAATTTTAATAAGCTTAACATCATGCGAACTTTGGGATACAGCTCCAAATTTTGATGTTGAAGAAGTAGAAGGTTATAGACCAATCTACGCTACAGAAAGCGAAATTGCAATTAAAACTTTGTCTGCAAGAGAAATTGAGGACCCAGGTAAAATTTATGTGATTAATGATTATCTGCTTTTAGTGGATATATTAAAAGGAATTCATGTATTTGATAATGAAAACCCTGAAAATCCTCAAAACATAGGATTTATACAAATCACTGGAAGTAATGATGTAGCAGTAAGAGACAATATTTTGTATGCGGATCAAGCTACCGATTTACTGGCAATTGACATTAGCAATCCTGAAAATGTAAAACTTGCTTCTCGAGTGAAGGGTGTATTTCCATTTGGAATGCAATATCCTCAACAGCAGGGGTTTTATTTCGAGTGTCCGGATCCAGAAAAAGGTATAGTCGTAGGTTGGGAACTTACTACTCTTCAATCTCCAAAATGTTACCGTTAATTCCATTTAAAACTATCCTAAGTCATGAAAAATTTAAAATTACTTCCACTTATATTAATAACAATCTCCCTAACAGTAATGACCTCATGTTCGGGCGATTCAGAATTTGATGCCTCAGGGGAAGGCAGAGGAGGATCAATGGCCAGATTTACTTTTCTAAAAGGCTATTTGTATATAGTTGATGAAAGCACTTTAAAAACCTTTGACATCAGCAATCCTGAGAATCCAAGTTTACTTGGAACTGAAAATGTGGGAATGGGTGTAGAAACCATCTTCCCATATGAAAACTATTTATTCTTAGGTACCCAATGGGGAATGAAGATATATTCTGTAGAAAACGGGCCAGTTCCTAATTATTTATCTGATTTTGAACATTCATTTTCTTGCGATCCAGTAGTGGTGACTAATAGCATTGCTTATGTGACATTACGAAGTGGAACCACCTGCCAAACAGGTGAAGATAGAATGGAGATAGTGGATGTTTCAGACTTAAGAAATCCACAATTGCTAAATACCATTCCAATGCAGAACCCTCATGGATTATCTGTGAGTGATACTGTCTTGTTTGTTTGCGAGGGTGACTTTGGATTTAAAGTTTTTAATATCAAAGACAGAGCAAATCCAGAACTCATTTCTCATTATGATAGCATTCCAAGTTATGATGTTATTACAAATTATGGCAGAAAGGAATTAATTATAACGGGTAAAAACGGGATATTTCAGTATGATTATAATGACCCTTACAATTTAAAAGAATTAAGTCAAATCCTGAGTGCACAGGCAAATGAGTAAATTTTTATCACTTATTATTCTAACATGCATAACTTCAATTGGATTAGCACAGAATAATGCATTTGAAAATGGAGATGAAAAAACTGAATTTGAACCGATTTTTCTTACTTATATCTCATTAAGTTCTTCTTTTGAAACTTATAATTCATTGGATATTGGCTTAATGAAAGATATTGGCCCAAAAAGTGCAATTGGCGCAGAATTTGGATATATCTATAATTTAGAAGGGCTAACTCAACGAATTGAAGAAAATTGGTATAAGGATGTTTATGGTGTTAAAGCTTATTTTTATTATCGCTTTTTCTTAAACATTGATAATAATTACCCTGCTAATTCTAAAACATTTATAGATATAGAACCCCAGTTTTATTGGACTAGTTTCAATGCTGAAAGAATTGGTGGTTATAGCTGTAATGATGAATTTGGAGATTGCGAATATTATAAATTTTTTGATTCCGGAGTTGATAGAATTGTTCCTGGACTTAATATTAAAATGGGGAAGATATATGATTATGATCCCTTCTACATCACCCTTTTTGCCGGTTTAGGATATAGACATATTTATGAGTTTTCTGAAATGTACAATAATAATGTGCTGCCTGATAAAACTTTTAACAAAGGTGGTGAGATCAGTGAATTACAAACTGGCGGTATCTTGAAATTACGATTAGGATTGCAGCTAGCTTATAATATTTGGAGATAAAACTATTTTAACAAAAAAAAGCTTGCCAGTTGGCAAGCTTTTTTAATTATACTAAGCGTACTATTATTTTCTTACCTGTCCATTTCCCAGAACATAGTATTTATTCGTAACTAATTGCTTCAAGCCTAATGGACCTCTGTGGTGTAATTTATCCGTACTAATTGCTAACTCAGCACCCACTCCCATTGCACCACCATCAGTGAAGCGAGTTGAGGCATTGTGATAAACAGCTGCACTGTCTATTTGCTCCATGAATTTCACCGCATCATCTTGAGTTTCAGTGAGGATAATATTTGAATGACCACCAGAATATTTATTGATAAATTCGATAGCGTTATCCAGACCACTCACTGAAGTAATAGCAGCTTTCATAGATAAGAACTCTTCGTACCAAATATCTTCACTGTCAATCTTATCATTGGTCTCTAAATGATCGATTACTTGATCACTAGCTACAACTTGAACCCCATTTTCACTAAGTGCCTTTTCAATAGTCTTAAGCGTTTCCTCAAATTTAGGATGGTCTTTATCTACTAATATCTTGTCCAATGCATTACAGGCAGAAATTTTGTCAGTTTTAGCATTGATAATTACAGGAATAACTTTTTCCATATCAGCATCAGGAGCCACATACGCGAAATTATTGCCTCTACCACTTACTAAAACTGCACATTTTGCATGCTGTTTCACGAAATCAATTAATCTTTCACCTCCTCTTGGCACAATCAAATCTAATGGCTGGTCAGGATTTCTTAAGAATTCCTGCGTAGTTGGTCTATCCATTTTCAGATACTGAATCCAGTTATCTTCCAATCCATTTTCTTTTAATGATTGATGCCAACATTTTACCAACTCCTCATTACTATTATGGGCTTCTTTACCACCCTTCAATAATATTTTGTTATTAGCTTTAAATGCTAAAACAGCAGCCTCAATGGTAACATCAGGACGAGACTCATAAATGATCATAATGGTACCGAATGGTGCTGCTTTATTGGTAATGTGCAGTCCATTTTCTAAGGTATCTTCACTTATTACAGTTCCAACAGGATCATTTTGATCTTTCACTTCTCGTACCGCTCTGATCATATCATCAACCTTAGCTGAATCAACTATTAAACGATCATAAAGCGCCTGATCATCTCTGTCAAACGCATCTAAATCTTTTTTATTTGCAGCAATGATAGCATCCCGATTTTTATCAAGATTATCAATCATCGATTGTAAAACTGCATTTTTAAGTTCTGTATTTAAAAGCTTCATAAAAGCGTATAAATTTTAGTTCAAAATAAATTTTCGAGAGGGTGAAATACTAAATTAATCTTCTTCCTCTTTGTAGATTCTAGTACCAACATCTTCTCCATGAACAATGTCAATAATAACATTCTCACGTTTACCGTTAGCGATATAAGTAACGATATCCTTTGATGCGGCACCCTTGGCTACATTGATCTTGGATTCCATTCCTCCACGACCTTCTCCTTCTTTTTTATCGGATTCCTGAATAAATTGTTCCACTTCTTGCTCCGTTGTTACGCTACTAATAACATTTGAATCATCATGATCAGGATGCCCGTCAAAAATTCCATCCGTATCTGTCAACAAGATTAGAGTGTCAGCATTAATCAATTCAGCCACTAAACTTGCCAATTCATCATTATCAGAAAACATGGACATAGAAAGCGAAACTGCATCATCTTCATTTGCAATTGGAATAATTCCTTGATTTAATAAACCTTCATAACAGTTTATCATATTATCCCGATGCCTACCGAAGTCGAAATCTCTTTTGGTTGCCAAGACTTGTGCACATCTCATTCCATAATCGTGGAAAATACTATAATAATGACGCATCATTCTTGGTTGCCCAACAGCAGAATAAACTTGTCTACGTTGAGCGGCATTATCTATATTATCAATTTTATTATCGTCCAGCACTTCTTTTCCTGCAATTACAGATCCTGAAGAAATGATGACAGTCATCACATCCTCTTCATAAAGACGTGCTACTTGATCTACAATCCTCTTCAAAATAGGAACCACAATGCGATTATCCTTATTGGTCATCACATTAGTTCCAATTTTCACTACTACTCTTTTGCTATGTGTTTTCACAATTCTATAGTTTAAGATTCTTTTCCTAGTTCAACCGCTCTATTAAATGCTGCATAGGCTGCATCTTCTATCAATTGCTTTATATTATTATCTTCCATTGAATCTAAAGCAGCACGCGTTGTTCCTCCTTTAGAAGCTACCCTCTTCATCCATCCTTCTGGACTTAAATCAGATTTATTAAATAATTCCACAGCACCTTCGAAAGTAGTTCCTACTAATACTTTCGAATCATGGGCGGAAAAACCCATTTTCCTGGCTGCCTCCATCATAGAATGCATAAAATAGAAAACATAAGCAGGACCACTACCTGATATACCTGTTGAGGCGTCTATGTCATTTTCTGTATCTAACCTTACTGAACGACCAGTAGTGTCTAAAAGATTTTCAACAGTTGATAATTCTAATCTTGAAACTTCATTTGAGGCAGTGAAAGAAGTCAAGCCTTTGCCAACTTGAGCAGGAAGATTTGGCATTGCTCTTACCACTTTTGTGATTCCCAAACCATCTTGCATGCTTTGGATAGTTACACCCGCCATAATAGATATCACGATTTGATCAGGTGACATCATAGGCTTAAGCTCTGCAAATAATTCATCCGAATGAAATGGTTTTACTGCAATAAAAATAATATCTGCTTTTGGGAGACAATCTGCTAAATTAGTAAAAACATCAAAACGACTAATTTTCTTTAACTCCTCTGTTTTTTCAGGACTGGTATCTGAAATCATTAAATTATGATTTGACAAAAATTCAGATTTTACTAAGGCTTTAGCATAAGCTAATCCCATGTTTCCAGCTCCTATAACAAGTACTTTCATAAGTAAATTTTTATTTATTTAATATAAAGAATTAATTCTAAATGTACTGCAGTCTATGCAAGCATTGTGCATCTAAACCTTCATTTCATGAAATATTAGTAATATTTCAAATTAATTTTACACTTAATAAGTTAATAATCAGGTGTTTACACCTATAACATGATGGAATTCAAATTAATTTCAATAGAAACTCAGCATGATAAATTCTTACGCCATATAGTCGGAAACCTGCAATAATGACAGGCTAATTTGCAATTATTCATAAATTAACGTAATTGAAATGATATGTCATCCAATAAAACATATGCTTTGAAACATTATTAAATTAATTCCATTTATAGTATAGGTTACTTTTATATAATCTTTTAATTAACACTTTTTTATCAATGTCTTCAACACATCAACATTCGCAAGAAAACCACAATCATGACGAACACGAAGGACATGAGCATGAACATGACCATCACGAACATCATGCTCAGATGATTAAAGATTTCAAAAAGCGGTTCTGGATTTCTATCATTATCACAATTCCTATCATGGTCTTAGCACCTATGATTCAGGAATTATTGGGGTATGAATTACGCTTCCAGTATGACCGCTACGTTCAATTTGCTTTATCCACTATAGTCTTCTTCTATTGCGGGTTTCCTTTTCTAAAAGGGCTAAAAGATGAAATTTCAGATCGCAAACCTGGCATGATGACTTTAATTGCACTGGCCATCAGTGTGGCATATTTTTACAGTTCAGCAGTCGTTTTCGGCCTTGAAGGCAAAATCTTTTTCTGGGAGTTAGCCAGCTTAATTGCCATTATGCTTCTGGGACATTGGATCGAAATGAAATCAATAATGGGCGCCTCAGGCGCTGTGGAGGAACTAGCTAAATTACTTCCTTCTACCGCTTTAAAATTAGATGAAAATGGAGATACCCATGAAGTGAAAATATTTGAATTGGAAGCAGGAGATTTGGTGCTGGTTAAACCTGGCGAGAAAATCCCTGCTGATGGAATAATTGAAAAAGGCAAAAGTGATATCAATGAATCCATGATTACGGGCGAATCCAAGCCTGTGAGTAAAAAGGAAGGCGATGAAGTAATTGGAGGTTCTGTAAATGGCTCTTCCTCCATTCAATTCAAAATTAAAGAAGATAGTGAAGGCTCTTATTTGAATAAGGTAGTGGATATGGTGAAATCCGCTCAAGAGACTAAATCCAAAACTCAAAACCTGGCTAATAAAGCGGCTGCTTGGCTATTTTATATTGCCCTTTTTTCTGGTTTCACCACATTAGGTGTTTGGCTGTGGCAAGGAAAAGAATTTGACTATGCGCTGGAAAGAATGGTGACGGTTATGATCATTGCTTGTCCGCATGCTCTAGGTTTAGCTATGCCCTTGGTAGTGGCAATTTCAACCTCTGTTTCTGCTCAAAATGGCTTATTAATTAGAAATAGAACTGCTTTTGAAAATGCTCGCAAAATCACTACCATTATTTTTGATAAAACAGGAACGCTCACTAAAGGAAATTTCGTAGTAAATCAGATTAAGAGTACTTCAAAGGAATATAAAGATGATGATATTCTTAAAATAGCGGCATCGCTGGAAAAAGAATCTGAACACCCGATTGCAACAGGGATTTTGCAAAAGCATGAAGATCAGGGATTAGATTTTGCGGAAATTTCTGATTTCGAAAATCTGACAGGAGAAGGAATTCAAGCAAAAGTTAAAGGGGATTTAATCAAGATTGTAAGCCCTGGTTACTTAGAAGAAAATAACATTGAATTACCGAATGATACTAAAAATGAAAAAGCAGAAACAATAGTTTATATTCTCAAAGATAAAGATTTGATAGGGTATATTTCTCTTGCTGACGAAATTAGAGACGAATCTTATGAGGCGGTTAAAATATTAAAAGAAAACGGCCTGAAAGTGATTATGGCTACCGGTGACAATGAAGAAGTTGCTAAATCAGTTAGTAAAGAATTAGGCTTAGATGATTATTATGCTGAAGTGCTCCCGGAAGACAAGCAAAAAATCATTGATGATTTACAAAATAAAGGTGAGGTAGTGGCGATGACAGGCGATGGAGTAAATGACGCACCTGCCTTAGCCAAAGCAGATGTAGGGATTGCAATTGGATCAGGAACCGATGTAGCAGCAGAAACCGCTGATATTATTTTGGTTAATAGCAATCCAATGGACATCGTGCATCTTTTAGAATTTGGGAAGTCAACCTATCAAAAAATGATGCAAAATCTATTTTGGGCAGCAGGTTACAATATTGTGGCTATTCCTATGGCAGCCGGTGCTTTGGCTTTTGCAGGAATTATTCTGAGCCCAGCGGTTGGTGCTGGATTAATGAGTTTAAGTACAATTATAGTGGCTTTAAATGCCCAGTTGCTTAAAAGAAAAATGAAGAATTAAAAAAAACTTCTTCCTTCTAAATTTTATTTAGCCCCATTGTAAAACTCAGGTTATAATTTAAAATCGAATCCCTTATTCCTTTAACACCTCTCTCCCTTGAAGGTTTTTTCACCTTCAAGTTTCTGTGTGATTTACAATGTAGAAATATGGGTGAGTTCCCAAGTGGGGGGGACACATAAGAAAGTCCAGGGGTTCACAGGCTTGTATGAACACGAATTTTAAAGCCTTATCCAACTGCATCATTCTACCTACAAGGAAGAGGACTTGCTCAGGTGGAATCATCTCTACTGTTCATCTGCTCCGAGAAGTTACTTCTCATAAATTATAAACAAAATCGAAATGATTCACTCTATTTTGCATAAATTGGTATAGAAATGTAACCTGTGGGATTTTCAGGTGGAGAATCTACCATATTTTCATTTGAGCTAGCTTTAATACTTCCACCAGTGAAATTATTTTTAAATTTAAGTGTAGCTACTGAAACCGTATAATTAATCTTCACCTCCGTTTCAATATTTACTATTTCAATTTCCCCTGATTCAACTGACCAGTTTACCACCTTATTGATGTTATCTCCTTGCTGTCTTTTTTCGATTTTAAAAATATAATCATTAGAGCTTCCTGGTTCTACAATTTCTGGCCCATTAAGACAGATACCACTGTAATTTGGCCCCAAACTACAGTCTAAGGCCCCTTCAGTTTGAACATCCTCTTCCTTACAAGACATTATGACAAACAAAATAATAATGCTGGAAATTTTGAGTAAATTCTTCATTCTATGAATATTTAAGGTTTAAATACTATTTTCATATAGAATGAAGCCAAATCAAAAAAGATACAGTTTTGCTTAAACTTCTCATCAAGAACAAAAGAAGTGTGAGAAGAAAGAATATAATTACATCTATAATTCCAGTTTGATTTCTTTGGGCTATTTTTTATTAAACAACTCAAAAACAAGGCAGATTAAAACTGTTAATCTTTGATTTATTATAAAATGAATCCATAAATTGCATGATAATTATCCAAAAAACAGACTTAAAGTGCATAAAGCATTACTTATACTTCTTGTTTTCTTTAACTGCTTCCATTGTCACCCTCAATCAATTACCGAATTGAAAGAAGATTTAAGTAGCGCTAAATCTGATTCACAACGGATGAAATTATATTATGAACTAAGTTCAAAATATCAATTGAACGATAATGAAAAAGCCATTTCTTATGCTGAACAGTTATTAGGGTTGGCTATTAAAAAAAAAGACACTACTAATATTATATATGGGAAAGCCATGATTGCTTATTCCTACTATAATTTAGGTGCCCTGGACAAAGCCTTGAAAATATATTTAGAAGCTCATGAAATAGCTTTAACATCAAAAGACCCAAAATTAATAGATTACATTATTACCCATCTTGCTATTACCTACGATGAAATGAGGAATTATAGCAAAGCATTAGAATACTATCAATATAATATTCAATATGCGGAAGAAAATAACCTCCCTGAAGACAAAATGATAGGCATGTTAAATATTGCTGATATGTATATACGTATGGAGGAATATGATTCTGCTGAATACTATGCTATGAAAGCCATAGAATTCGACAAATTAAGTAATGATTATTTAAAATCGATTGCTTATATAAACTATGGCGTGGCTTTAGAAAGAAACAATAATTTTGATAAAGCCCTGATTTATCTTTTAAGAGGCTTAGAAATTCAATATTCATCTGATCCAGATTTCGCTGCCATAAGCGAGGCTTACCAAACGATTTCAAATATTTATGTCAAGAAAAAACAATTTAATAACGCACTTCAATTTGCAGATTCCTCCGTTTATAATGCGAAAAAATCAGAATCTAACTATTATTTAAGAAAAGGCTACGAGCTTAGGAGTATTATCCATAAATCATTAGAAAATAATGCAAAAGCATATGATGATTTGAAAAATTTTATTGACACAAACAATAAAATTTACAGTGAAGAAACAACTGAGAAATTCCTTGAACTGCAAGAATTATATGAAGCTAAGCAACGGGAAGCTGAAATAAATTTACTCAAACAACAAAGTGAATTAAGCAAAGAATCAATCACTCAAAAGAATATTATAATATTAGGTTCTTTAATTATCCTGATACTTTTGGCGCTCTTTTTAGTCGTTTATATCAGTAGAAACCGATTTAAGCAAAAGGCTTTAACTTTATTAAACTCTCAAAATAAAGAGATAGAAGAAAGGAATTTTCAGTTAAGCGAAATGACAGAAGAGCTCAAGAGCCAAAAAGAAGAAATAGAATCTCACAGAGATCAGCTTTCAGAGGCTTTTAGTATTTTAGAAAAAAGAAATAAAGATGTTACGGATAGTATAAATTATGCTCAAAAAATTCAAAATTCGCTGTTGCCAGATTTAGCTACTATAAAAAAATCTTTGCCAGAATCCTTTATTTTCTATCAAGCGAGAGATATTGTAAGTGGAGATTTTTACTGGTTTCATCAGAAAAAAATAAATGGCAATGAAATTAAATTTATTGCTTCCATTGACTGCACGGGTCATGGAGTGCCAGGAGCATTTATGAGTATGATTGCTGATGCTTTATTATCCCAGATTATAATTGAATTGGATTATAATCAGCCATCTGAAATTTTAAAAGAAATGGACAGAAGGCTTAGAATCATGTTAAAGCAAGATGATAGCTATAGCAATGACGGAATGGAGATTGGACTCTGCAGAATTGATGATCGAAAATTAATATTTGGTGGTGCGGGTCATCGGTTAATTTATTTTAAAAATGATGAAATACATGCTATAAGAGATAACAGGCATTCTATTGGTGAAAATTTTATTGAGCATCAAAAAATGAGGTTTGAAGACCATTATATTGAAATTGATAGTCCACTAACAGTTTATTTATTTTCAGATGGAATTCAAGACCAATTTGGAGGATCAAATGATAAAAAATATGGTGTCAAAAGGTTGAAAAACTATATTACTTCGATCCATAAAGAACCGCTCAAAAATCAGGAAAAGTATATTAAAGATATTGTAATAAACTGGAAAGGGAATAAAGAGCAAGTAGATGACATGCTTTTAATAGGATTTAGACTGACTTAAAATCTAGCCGCCATCAATAAACTCAACTCTTTATATTTTAAATCAAATTTTTTGGCAATATGCATATTCGTTAAACTTCCCTTATAGGTATATACTCCTTTCATAAACCATGAATGGGTAAATATCATTTCTTCGATTCCGCCTACATCCCCAGCTTGTAACAACATAGGTGTTAAAATATTACTAACAGCATTACTTGCTGTTCTAGATACTCTTGATGCTATATTAGGGACGCAATAGTGTATTACATCATATTTTTTAAAAGTAGGATTATCATGAGAGGTAACCTCGGAAGTTTCAACACAACCACCTTGATCAATACTGACATCAATAATTACTGCGTTTTTACGCATATTCATCACCATTTCTTCACTAACTATACATCCACTCCTACCTTTTTCAGCTCTAATAGCACAAATTAAAACATCAGCTTCGGTCAAAGAATCGCTCAACATAACAGTGTCCATTGAACTAGTATGGATTGGCTGACCTATAGCATGTTTAATTCTTCTTAGTTTATATAAATGATTATCATAAATTTCAATATTCGCCCCTAATCCTAATGCCGCACGAGCTGCATATTCACCTACAGTTCCAGCTCCTAAAATCACTACTTTAGTGGGTCTAACTCCTGTTATACCACCCAATATAATGCCTTTACCATCATTTAAATTACTCAATAACTCCGTGGCAATTTGAATTGCAGAAATACCAGCAATTTCACTCATTGCCCTGACCATGGGCATTCCGCCCACTTTATCTTCTATCAATTCAATACCAATGGCAGTAATTCTTTTTTCATTGATCAACTGAAAATATTCTTTATTCAACTGCCCAACTTGAAGTGCAGAAATCAAAAAACTACCCGGCTTGAACATTTCGATCTCTTCCTTCACAGGTGGTTCTATTTTTACAACCAACTGAGCTTCAAAAGCTTCTTTTGCAGAATAAACTATTTTGGCTCCCGCATCACTATATTCATTATCAGTGAAATTACTGCTCAGTCCCATTCCACTTTCCACTATCACTTCATGGCCATTATTGGATAATAAAGCTACTGCTCCAGGTGTAAGTGGAACTCTTTTTTCTTGTAAAGAAATTTCATTAGGGATTCCTATTTGCATGGCATTTTTACCACGTTCTACGGCCAACAACTCTTCTTGTGGATAGAGGGCACTTTTTCTTGCTAGAACGTCAAAGCCTTTTCTTGAAATCTCCTTAGCCATGCTTACTTATTTTAAAATTCCTTTTGGTTTGTTCCTTAGAAAGATTAATCTCAATTAATATAAATTGATCCGGAATAAAAGAAGGAATCATTTCAGGCCACTCAATCAAACACAACTTCCCTACGTAAAAATAATCTTCCACGCCTATCTCAAATGCTTCTTGTTCATCTTTTATTCTGTAGAAATCAAAATGAAAGATTTCACCTGCTTTGGCCGACATATATTCATTCACCAATCCAAAAGTAGGACTACTCACATGATCTTCTACCTCTAAATAATCACATAAATGACTAATAAAAGTAGTTTTTCCCCCGCCCATTTCAGCTTTAAACAACCAAATATTATTATTTTTTGCAAAATCATAAATTTTAGCTACTGTCTGAGGCAAATCATCTAAATCTACGTCCGAAAATGATATATTTTCAGAGATTTCACTTTCCATCTTTCGAAGTTAATGAAATAATGGGAATTATCATTTCTTCCATTGAAACTCCTCCATGCTGAAAGGTATCTTTAAAGTAATTTACGTAATAATTATAGTTATTAGGATAGGCAAAAAAACTTTCCCCCTTGGTGAAAACATAGGATGTACTCACATTTAAGGTTGGTAAATGAAACCTTTCAGGCTTGGGAACTTCCAAAACATCATTATTCTTTTTATAGCCTAAATTTTTTCCTTGCTTATATCTTAAATTGCTATTTACATTTCTATCACCTACAATTTTGAATGGCTTCTTTACTCTGATGGTTCCATGATCGGTAGTAATCACAACCTTAGCTTTCTTTGTAGAAACCCGCTTCAATAATTCAAGAAGAGGAGAATGTAAAAACCAGCTTTTAGTCAGTGAACGATAAGCAGATTCATCGGCCGCCAATTCTCGGATCATTTTCATATCTGTTCTTGCATGGGAAAGCATGTCCACAAAATTATAAACCAACACATTTAAATCATGGTCCATCATGGCAGAAACATGGTCTAACACTTGTTTTCCTTGATTCACATTTACAATTTTATTGTAAGTGAATTTGCCTGATATATTTTTTCTTTTCAGCTGCCTTTCAATAAATTTATCCTCGAAATTATTTTTGCCTTCGTCATCGTCTTCTGTCACCCAAAGGTCAGGATGTTTTTTAGCCATTTCATCTGGTAAAAGACCAGAAAATATTGAATTTCGAGCATAAGCAGTAGTGGTGGGTAAAATAGAATAATAATTTTCCTCTTCTTCTATATTGAAGTATTTAAGAATTTCAGGCTCTAACAACTTCCATTGATCAAACCGTAAATTATCAATCACTATAAAAAAAACAGGCTCCTCTCCCATCTTAGGAAAAACCTTTTCCTCCATTAATTTATGACTCAATAATGGCGCCTCATCTTGGTATTCATTCAGCCAATCTTCATAATTATCATCTATAAATTTTGCGAAATTGGTATTAGCCTCTACATGTTGCATAGAAAGCACTTCTGACATGCTTTGATCATCCGTTTGATCTATTTCCAAATCCCAAAATACTAGCTTCTTATACATCTCAGCCCATTCGGCATGATCCATTACATCTCCAAAAGCCATGCTGATATTACGAAAATCTTGCTGATAACTTTGGTTGGTTTTCTCGGACACCAGGCGCTGATTATCTAAAATCTTTTTGACTGAAAGTAGAATTTGATTAGGATTAAGAGGTTTAATAAGGTAATCTGCGATTTTAGATCCTATTGCTTCCTCCATAATATATTCTTCCTCACTTTTAGTAATCATCACTACAGGAAGATTTGGATTATTACTTTTAATCAGGCTCAATGTTTCCAAACCAGTCATGCCTGGCATATTTTCATCTAGGAAAACAATATCGAATTTTTGCTCTTTACATAAATCTACAGCTTCCGAACCGTTATTTACCGGAGTAATTTGATAACCTTTGTTCTCTAAAAAAATAATGTGAGGTTTTAGCAGATCTATTTCGTCATCTGCCCATAAGATTTGATAATTTTGCATAGTATATATTTGAGCCTTTAAATTTATTAGAATTGAAGAAGTTAAAAAAGGTAAACGATCCTATTTACGGATTCATTACAATAAAAAGTGAATTACTTTTTAGTATTTTCAATCATTCTTATTTCCAACGCTTACGCAGGATTAGGCAATTGGGTTTGAGCGAACTGGTTTATCCTGGTGCCACCCATACTCGCTTTCATCATGCATTGGGCGCAACCCATTTAATGGGCGAAGCTTTAGATCATTTAAAAGAAAAAGGAATCCATATTAATGATGTAGAATATGAATCGGCTCAAATCGCTATTTTACTACATGACATTGGTCACGGTCCTTTTTCTCATGCCTTGGAATATAGTTTAATAAAGGGAATTACGCATGAAAATATTTCACTGCAATTTATGAAAATGCTCAATAAGGAATTTTCGGGTCAATTGGATACTGCTATTGCAATGTTCAAAAATTCCTATAAAAGAAAATTCTTCCATCACCTAATTTCAAGTCAGTTGGATGTAGATAGGTTGGATTACCTCAACAGAGATTCCTATTATACTGGCGTTTCAGAAGGAAATATAAGTGTGGATAGAATCATCAGCCATTTGGATGTGATAGAGGATGAAATTGTAGTAGAAGAAAAAGCCATTTACAGTATTGAAAATTTTCTTAATGCACGAAGATTGATGTATTGGCAAGTTTACTTACACAAAACAGCTTTAAGTGCAGAAAGAATGTTGGTTCATTTGATGAGTAGAGCAAAAGAGGTGCATAGTTTGGATAATATCTCACCTGCTTTAAAATATTTTCTGGAAAATGATTTCACTTTGGAAGAATTTCAAGAAAATCCGGAAATCGTTCATCAATTCTCAAAATTAGATGACTCTGATATATGGCATGCCATCAAAGTATGGGAAAACAATAAAGACAAAGTGCTTAAAAATTTAAGTCAGAGAATTCTACAAAGAGATTTATTTAAAATAAAATTAGGTAACGAACCACTTAAAAAAGCTGATATAAATACCTTAAAAGGAAAAATCGCACAAGAATTTAATTTATTAAATAAAGAAGCAGCCTTTTTTATTTCACATGGGGAAGTAACCAACTCTGCTTATGTCTTAGGTGGAAAAAGTATAAAAATAATTACTAAAAAGGGGCATTTAATGGATGTTACTCAAGCAGCGGATTTACCAAACATCAAAGCAATGAGTAAAATAGTTAAAAAATATTACCTATGCCTACCTAAAAACGTATCTTTGTCAATTATAGCAACCATAATTATTTTATATGGAGTTTAGTGTGAATCAAATAGCCGGAATGATTGGAGGGCATGTTGAAGGAGATGGAGAAAGAATAGTCGACAATCTTGGAAAAATAGAAGATGGTAAACCAAAAACTATCAGCTTTTTATCGAATGATAAATATGAAAACTATATCTACCAATCTGATGCGGCCGCCATTATAGTAAAGAGTAATTTCGCTCCCAAAAAAAGCATCAAACCAGCTTTAATCAAAGTTGATGATCCTTATTCTGCTTTCACTCAATTATTAGAAGAATATAATAAGATTTTGTCTTATGCTAAGTCTGGTGTGGAAAATCCAGTTTACATAGGAGAAGGAAGCTCTGTTGGAGATAATATTTACAGAGGAGCTTTTTCATATATTGGGAATAATGTGAAAATCGGGAATAATGTGAAAATATATCCTCAGGCTCATATAGGAGATAATGTTGAAATTGGTGACAATACTATCATTTTTCAGGGCGTAAAAATTTATGCCGATTGTAAAGTTGGAAAAAACTGCAATATTCAAGCGGGCACTATAATAGGAAGTGATGGATTTGGTTTTGCTCCCCAAGCAGATGGGACTTATAAAACAATTCCACAATTAGGAAATGTGATTTTGGAGGACAACGTTAGCATTGGTGCCAATACAACTATTGATTGTGCAACTTTAGGTTCCACAATTATTCGTAAAGGTGCTAAAATTGATAACTTAGTTCAAATAGCTCATAATGTTGAAATTGGAGAAAACACAGTGATAGCATCACAAACTGGAATCTCTGGCAGCACTAAGGTAGGTAAAAATTGCGTTATTGCAGGTCAGGTTGGAATAGTAGGACATATTGAAATTGCAGACCACACTACAGTAAGCGCTAAATCTGGTGTATCAAAAACAGTGAAACAAAAGAATACAATTCTTTCGGGAATGGTAGGTTTTGAACACAAGCAATACCTGAAAGCAAGTACACTATTCAAAAGATTACCGGAATTACACCAACAAGTTCAGCAATTGGAAAAAATAGTTTTAAATTTGCCGACTGAAAAAAAGAACTAAATGTATAATAAACAGCACACTATTAAAAAAGCGATAAGTGTTTCAGGTGTAGGGCTACACACTGGTCATAAAGTTACTTTAACCTTCAAGCCTGATGAAATCGATAGTGGAATAAAATTTCAAAGAGTAGATTTACCTGAAAAACCAATTATTGAGGCCGATGCTGATTTGGTAGTAGATACTTCAAGAGGTACCACAATCGCTAAAGGTGATGCAAGAGTATCAACCGTTGAACACGTTTTATCAGCCTTAGTAGGATTGCAAATTGACAATATTTTAATAGAGGTAGATGGGCCAGAAACCCCAATCATGGACGGAAGTGCTAAGCTTTTTTATGAAGCCTTAGAATCTGTTGATTTAGAAGAACAAAATGCACTTAGAAACTTTTTTGAAGTTTCTGAAAGTCTTTTTCTCACTGATGAAGAGAAAAATGTGGAGATGGCTTTACTACCTGTGGATGACTACAGAGTAACAGTCATGATTGATTATAACTCAAAGGTTTTAGGGAGTCAACATGCTTCATTAAACAATTTAGACGATTTCAAAAAAGAAATTTCCACCTGTAGAACTTTTGTTTTTCTTCATGAACTTCAGCAGCTTTACAATAATAATTTAATAAAAGGTGGTGATTTAAACAATGCTATTGTTGTGGTTGATAAATTGGTTTCAGATGAGGAATTAAAAGAACTCGCTAAAATTTTCAATAAACCTAATGTTGAAGTAAAAGAAGAGGGAATACTTGATAATATAGAGTTAAGATTTAAAAATGAACCTGCCCGCCATAAATTATTGGATGTGGTTGGCGATTTAGCTTTAGTAGGACGCCCTATCAAAGGGCAAATTTTGGCGGCACGACCAGGACACTCTACCAATGTAGCTTTTGCACAAAAAATAAAGAAGTATATTAAGAAAGCAGAGAAATCTGCACCAAAGTATGACCCCAATGCTGAGCCTGTGATGGATATAGATGGTATTTCGGCTATGTTAAGACATAGATATCCTTTTCAGTTAGTAGATAAAATCATCCATCAAGATCACAAAACCGTAATAGGCCTAAAAAACATTACTATAAATGAAAACTTTTTCCAGGGTCATTTTCCTGGAAACCCCGTAATGCCGGGCGTTTTGCAGATAGAAGCAATGGCTCAAACAGGAGGAATTTTAGTTTTAAGTTCTGTTGATGAGCCCTCAGAATATTGGACTTATTTTCTCGGTATTGATAATTGCAGATTCAGAAAAATGGTGAAGCCTGGCGATACAATCATCTTGAAATGTGAGCTTTTAGCTCCAATAAAAAGAGGAATAGCCAAAATGCAAGGTTACGCATACGTAGGAAATAGTATTGTCAGTGAAGCAACGCTTACTGCAAGAATTGTAAAAAAAGATGAAGAATAAAACCTTATAGGAGGTTATAAAATAAGCGTTTATTGCTTAAATAATAATTTACATGGACAAGTCATTAAACTATATTCATCCTGATGCAAAAATAGGAAAGGATGTCGTAATCGAACCTTTCACCTATATTGATCAGGATGTAGAAATTGGAGACGGTACTTGGATAGGACCAAATGTTACCATTAATTCAGGAGCAAGGATTGGCAAAAACTGTAAAATATATTCAGGTGCCACTATATCAGCGGTTCCCCAAGATTTAAAATTCAGCGGTGAAATCACCATTACAGAAATTGGTGACGAAACAGTAATAAGAGAATATGTAAATATCAGTCGAGGTACTAACGACCGAAAGGTTACCAAAATTGGTTCTAAATGCTTGATCATGGCATATGTACATATTGCACATGATTGCATGATTGGTGATAATTGCATTTTAGTTAACTCTGTTCAAGTTGGCGGTCATGTTACGATTGACGACTGGGCAATTATTGGGGGGGCTACAGCCATCCACCAATTTGTAAAGATTGGAAGTCATGTAATGATTTCTGGTGGATCATTAGTAAGAAAAGATGTCCCGCCTTATGTTAAGGCAGCTCGCGAGCCTCTCACCTATTGTGGAATTAATTCCGTAGGCTTGAGGAGAAGAGGCTTTAGCAATGAAAGAATAAATGATATTCAAGAAATCTATAGAAGCCTTTATCTCAGTGGTAAAAATAATGCAGAGGCGCTGGAAAATATAGAAACCTTAATCAGAAGTAGCGAGGAAAGAGATAATATAACAGCATTCGTAAGGAAATCAGAAAGAGGTATTATGAAAGGCTATGGAAATTAACGTTTAAAAGTAATTTTAAATGAATAGCAATATTTAAAAGTGTATTACTTTATACTAATCCGCATCATATGCAATTAATTCTTGAAGGCTTATCAAAAAAATATCCAAAAAATAAGCTGTTTGATAATTTAAATCACACTTTTGAAACAAATAACACCTATGCTATTACAGGTGAAAATGGAAGCGGTAAGTCAACACTTATTAAAATTATTGCAGGAGTAATTGCACCTAGTAAAGGCAAAGTAAAATTTATTGAAAATAATCAATCAGTAGAAAAGGAAGAAATTCATCATTTATTAGGCATAACGGCCCCATATCTTCATTTAATTGAAGAATTCACTTTAAAAGAACATTTGGATTTTCATTCAAAATTCAAGAATACATTGAAGGAAAATGATGTGATGGATGAATTAGAAAACGCAAATTTACATCATAGTTTAAATAAATATATAGCAGAGTTTTCATCCGGAATGCAGCAAAGATTGAAATTGATACTATGCTGTAGCTATGAGGCAAAGGTTTTACTTTTAGATGAACCGACCTCCCATCTTGATTCCAAGGGAATTGAATGGTACAAAAGTTTATTAAAAAGAACAAATGACCAAAGAATAACCCTTATTGCATCAAATGACCCTACTGAATACAATGATTTTACAAAAAAAATCATTAATATTGGAGTTGTTTAATAGTAAGTAATTAAATAAAAAAATTAAATAATTTATTGGATTATGAACAATAATTCAGACTTTTAAACTTTAGAATACAAATAACTAATATATTATCTTATGAAAAGGAACATTAAACTTTTAAGCTTTTTAGCATTATCTTTCGTTGTCTTATTCAGTTCATGTAAGAAAAAAAATGATCCGAGCCCGGAACAACAAAGAGTTGATGAACTAAGTGCAACATGGGTTATTGTAAGCGCAAGTGTTAATCCAGATTTCCCTGCAGGAGAAGTGACAATAAATTTCAATGGTAGTAACTTAACTTACTCCGTTACCAATCTTCAATTGTTTGAAGATAATAATTTAAATCACGCAGGAGTTTTTTCTGGCGAAGGTTCTTTTTCTGTAGATCCTAATAATACTAATCAAGTTACTTTATCACCTGGTGGAACTATAACTATTGCTAGCATAAATAAAGAGAACGGTAACTTATCAATAAACTATCAATCCCCTTATCAAAAGGCAACGGATGATGAACAAACTATTACATTAAATCTGGAATTACAATAACAAATAAGTAACATTAATTATAATCTAAAGCCGTCTTTTCAGATGGCTTTTTTTTATCCTATTAAATTCAAGATGAATATAATAAGGCAATACAGCCCACAATCCGAGGAAGAAAAAATATTTAAACAACAAATGCTCCAGCTTTACCAAGAAAAAAGCATAGTGGCTTTTAGTCGTGAGAATTTAGAGGCCCATTTCACCGCATCTGCCTGGATATTGAACCCTAACACTCAAGAGGTTTTGCTACTTCACCATAAAAAGCTTGATAAATGGCTGCAACCTGGTGGGCATGCTGATGGAGAAACTGATTTAGAAAAAGTAGCTAGAAAAGAAGCAAATGAGGAAACAGCACTTGAAAATTTAGATTTAGTTTCAGATCAAGTATTTGATATTGATATTCATCTAATCCCAGAAAAGAAAGGAATACCTCAACATGACCATTATGACGTTCGGTTTGCTTATTTTTGTTCGAATAAAGGGGGAACTCAAATTAATTCAGAGAGTAAGGACTTTCAATGGATTAATATTAAAGATGTACATACTCTTACAAAAGAACCCTCTATTTTGAGAATGGTAAAAAAATCAAAAAGCATTTTAAATGGCATATAAGATTCTGATATATGGTGCTAATGGGTATACAGGAAAACTAATTGCACGAGAAGCAAAAGAAAAGGAAATTCCGGTAGAATTAGCAGGGAGAAATACAGAGGCAATCAAAAAATTATCTAAAGAAACTAATTTTCCTTATCATATTGTCAAATTAACTGAAAAGGAAAATCTAGAAAAATTACTAGAGGGTTTTCATACCGTAATCCATTGCGCTGGACCCTTTTCGGAAACAGCAATTCCAATGGTAGAAGCCTGCATCAAGTCTAAAACAAACTATCTTGATATCACAGGTGAAATTTGGGTCTTTGAGGACATTATGAAATATCATGAACAAGCCAAAAAAGCAAATATTGCACTTATTCCTGGAGTAGGATTTGATGTAGTACCTACAGATTGCTTAGCTAGATATTTAAAAGAAAAGCTTCCTACTGCTACATCATTGGAACTAGCATTTGTAGGTTCAAAAACTGGCATGTCTAGGGGTACGGCAGTGACAATGGCTAAAAATATATCAAAAGGAGGATTTATTAGAGATAATGGTGAAATCAAAAATGTACCACTAGCCTATGAGGTTAAGGAAATAGAATTCACTCATAGAAAACAATGGAGTATGACCATTCCATGGGGAGATCTAATGACCAGCTATCATCAAACAAAAATTCCAAATATTAAAGTTTTTAGTGGAGCTAGTCTCAAAATGATAAATAAAATCAAGAAATTTAGAACTTTGAAATTTCTTCTAGGTATAGCTTGGATTCAAAAATTAGTGAGAAGAAAAATTGAAAATTCCGTCACTGGTCCGAGTGATAAAAACTTAGAAACTGGAAAAACTTATGTTATAGGAACAATTACAGATGAGTCAGGAAAGAGTTTTACGACTGAATTGATCACTCCAGAGGCGTATTTCCTGACAGCTAAAACAGCCTTGACTTCTGCTATAAAATTGGAAGAAAGTACTTTAAACGGCTACTTAACCCCAGCTCAAGCATTTGGAATAGACTTCATAATGGAATTTGAAAATGTGGAAAGAATTGACAGGACATAAAAAAACCCCGGTGAACCAAACCGGGGTAAACTATCAACCTTAAAATTACGCCCATTTGAATAAATGAATCGTAAGCTTATCACAAATGTAAAACGCTTTTTTCAAACGGAAATAGCACAAGTGATACTTAAATCATTCATGTAAGGTTTTTTATATTTTACAACATTAATTGTTTAAACATATGTTAAAATTTAATTCTATTATTTTACTAATTAGCCCAATAATATTTTTCGCTTGCAGTCCTTCTGAAGAAGAATTGATGAAAGAAAGTAGAAAAAATATGCAATCTGAAAATTACAAAGAGGCAATAAACTACCTTGACAAGGTAATTTCTAAAAATAATGCTAATGCAAACGCCTACAATATGAGAGGAGTAGCCTATCTACAATTATTAGATTATTCAAAGTCAAAAGAAGATTTTACGGAATCAATAAAAATTGACTCCTCAAATTATAAGCCGTATTATAATAGAGGAAATGTTCATTTAGAGTCTAAAAATTATGAAAAAGCACTATTAAATTACAATCGAGCTATAAATATACGCCCAAATGATGCAGATTTATACATCAATAGAGCTACAGCACTATTTGAATTAAAACAATATGATGCAGCCTTAGAAGATAATAAATTTGCCATTAAGTTATCTCCAAATAATTATATACCTTATCTTAATAGTGCGAAAACATTGTTACAATTCGGCTCATTTAACAAAGCTGATAGCTTATTAAACTTAAGTTTAAAAATAAATCCTGAAAATGGAGAAAGTTATTACTGGAGTGGTTTTATCAAAATTAATACAGATCAAAAGGAAGCCGGATGTGATGATTTGATAAAAGCAAAAAATAGAGGGTTTCAAGACGCAACTGAAGCGCTGGAGAAATTTTGTAAATAGAGAATGATTAAAGGGGGAAAGTTTAATCCTTCTCCCTTTAAAATATTACCTAGAGGCTAACAATACCATTGCAAAGGCCACAACACTTAACCAAAATTTATAAGTTGCAATTGCCGGTATTGCAATAATTCCTAATTCCATAAAAACTAAAACAAGTATAATTATTATAGCTACAAGTTTTATTAAATTTCTAGATTTCCTACTCATATTTTTAAATGTTTTGGTGATTTCAATTATAAATATATCATTCTCAATTTACAAATCCGCATATCATAAAAAAATTAACTTAAATTCGCCTTTAGAATTATGGCAGAAATAAATAGCGATATAAACAATGCAAAAGCTTTACTTGATGCTGATAATCTGATCGGGTTCCCTACTGAAACCGTATATGGTTTAGCTGGAAACGGCTTGAAAGCAGAAGTAGTAAGTAAAATTTTTGAGGTGAAAAATCGCCCTCACTTTGATCCATTAATCCTGCATTCACATAGCCTTGAAGCCATCAGTGAATACGTTAAAGAAATTCCAGAAACAGCTAAAATATTAGCAAACACTTTTTGGCCTGGTCCACTAACCATATTATTGGAACGCAACGATAAAATACCTGATTTAACATGCTCTGGATTGGACAGAGTGGCCTTTCGTATTCCAAAACACACTCAGGCGCTAGGCCTTCTTAAAATATTAAATTATCCTTTAGCAGCACCCAGTGCTAATCCTTTTGGTTATATAAGCCCAACCAATTCACAACATGTACAACAACAATTAGGCGATAAAATACCTTTTATTTTAGAAGGGGAAATTAGTGAAGTGGGGATAGAATCCACCATAGTGGGATTCGAAAATGGAAAAACCATCATTTATCGATTGGGAGGACTTGAAGTGGATGCAATCAAAAAATTAATTGGTAAAGTACAAACACTTCCACATTCCAGTTCGAAACCGGATGCACCTGGTATGCTCAAAAGTCACTATGCTCCTCGTAAAAATATCACCCTTGGAAATATTGAAGAATTAATAGAAAAGAACTCCAAATCAAAATTAGGAGTTTTATCATTTTCTAAGTTTTACAATGAAGTAGAGATGTCTTTGGTACTTTCAGAATCAAAAAACATGCACGAAGCGGCTAAAAACTTATTCTCTCATCTTCGTAAATTAGATGAGAGTAATGTAGATTTGATTATTACTGAAAAAGTACCATCAGAAGGCTTGGGGAAAGCCATTAATGATAGACTGCAAAGAGCAGCAGTCAAAGAATAAATTTATAACCATAATTATAACTCAATGAAATGAGCATAAATATTTAAGAGAAAAATAATATCAATGGCTTAAAGAGTATTTATCACAAATCCCATGAGACCAACTTTAAAAAATAAAATACTGATGAAAACTGTAAAAGATTATTCATTCGAAAACAAAACCGCATTAATCAGAGTGGATTTAAATGTTCCTTTAAATAAAGATTTTCAGGTAACTGATGATACCAGAATAAAAGCCACCATTCCAACAATAAAAAAAATATTGGAAGACGGAGGCAAAGCAATCTTAATGTCTCACTTAGGCAGACCAAAAAACGGACCTGAAAATAAATTTTCTCTACAGCACATAGTAGGCGATTTAGAAAAGGCCTATGGTACTAAAGTTCATTTTAGCGAAGATACAATAGGTGAAAAAGCAGAATCTGCAGCTCAAAATTTAAAGAACGGTGAAGTTTTATTATTGGAAAATGTTCGGTTCCATGAAGGAGAAACTAAAGGAGATGAAGGATTTGCTGAAGCGCTTTCAAAATTAGGAGATGTTTATGTAAATGATGCATTTGGAACCGCTCACCGTGCTCATGCATCTACCACAGTAGTTGCAAAATTCTTTGAAGATAAAATGGCCGGCTTTGTTATGGCAGCAGAAATAGAGAATGCTGATAAGGTATTAGAAAAAGCAGATAAGCCTTACACTGCAATTATGGGAGGCGCCAAGATATCCGACAAAATCTTAATCATTGAGAAACTATTGAGCAAAGTAGATAATCTGATCATAGGCGGTGGAATGTCTTACACATTCTTTAAAGCTATGGGTGGAAAAATCGGAAACTCATTAGTAGAAGAAGATAAATTAGACTTAGCAAAAGAATTAATTCAAAAAGCTAAAGAACAAGGGGTTGAATTAAAATTACCAATCGATTCAATAGTGGCAGATGATTTTGCTAATGATGCTAATACCAAAATTGCACAAAATCATTCAATAGAAGATGGTTGGATGGGGTTAGACATCGGACCTGAAGCAACTGCTATATTCCAAAAAACAGTAGAAGAATCAAAAACTATTCTATGGAATGGACCAATGGGTGTTTTCGAAATGGAGAAATTTGCAAAAGGAACAAAATCAATAGCTGAATCAGTGGTAAAAGCTACAGAAAATGGAGCTTTCTCACTAATTGGTGGTGGCGATTCTGCCGCTGCAGTTAACAGCTTAGGTTATGGAGATAAAGTAAGCTATGTATCAACTGGTGGTGGTGCTTTGCTTGAATATATGGAAGGAAAAGAATTACCTGGAGTAGCCGCTCTGAAATCTTAATTTTAAAATATAATTAATCTTCCGCTAGCGTCTCGCTAGCGGAAATTACTAACCCCTCTTATTTACTTCTTCAATTTTGTTACTTCCTCTTTAATTTCAAGCACAATATCAGTAAGCTCTCTTAGGCTCATAGGACGATGATCTCCGTTTTTAACATCAGGAAATTGAGTACTGATAAAAGCCTTAGCTTCCCAAATTTCCATTACGCTCTCCACTGGAATTTCATAAGGCGAATAAACAGTATTGTCGGAAACCATAAAAAGCACACCTTTTTCCTCGGCATAATTGAATACCCTTTTATAAACTACTCCCTCCTGCTCACTCACAATGATATAAGTTTTTCCATTTCGAATCGATTCAGGATTTTCCACATATTCGCCTATAATGATAGTACCGGGCTCCAAAGGCAGCATGGAATCACCACTGATTTCAAATGCACGGTAGGTGCTGCTTCGAGGTAAATTAGGTAATTGAAAACGAGGAAGCTCCTGTAAATATTCAGGATCAGCATAGCCATTGGTATATCCGGCAGATGCCTTTTGAGGCACTAATTCAATATTTTCTCTTTCCTGACTATCTACTGTAATAGCCAGAACTTTAGTAGGCTTTCGGCTAATAGTTATCGGACTGGATAAATCTTTACCTAATAAATCATCTACACTGACATTGAATAAATCAGACAATTTCATCAATGTTTGAATCCTGGGATCTGCCCTACCTTCTTCATAAGAACCAATTTGCGGACGCTTCACTCCTAGTTCATCAGCTAAGTCCTGCTGTGTCCAACCTTTTTCCTTCCGGAGATATTTAATATTGTTATTAATCAAGCTCATTTTTATAAGATTCAAGATTCTAGAGCCTGAAATCAAAGCCCTTTCATCAGTTTTTATTTTTTTGGTATCAAGTCGCTAGATAATAGAACCGATATTCTAGAATCTAGACAAAAGAACTTCACTATTTGTATTCCCTAGCTAACCACTTCATCTCTTAGCCATTTCCGGTCTGACCTTCGGTACTGACCTAACCACCCCACTTCTAGCTTATTTAAACTTTTCAAAATACAGTCTGACCCGTCCTTTTTCAACTTCCCACACCCATCATCCCTTATCTCAAAGTATCAAATAGTTAGAAAAAGTAAAATAACAAGATTCGATACTCTATTTCTACTTATTTCTATATTATTTTAAAATTCATACTTTATATTCCCTCTTCTAATTTTATTTTCAACTATTCTCCTCTCACTTTTAGCACTGCCTATAGTCCCCCTTTGGGGGATTTAGGGGGCTCTAAAAATCATCAAATCATCTGTTTCTCTGTAATGCCCATTCAAATGATATAGTACTTTTTGATGTAAAGAAATCTTATCTTCAGCCCTACTAAAGCGATTCCTAATTCTGCCAACCACTTCGCTTACGGTATCCTGTGGTTCAGCTAATGTATAACCGTACCATCTTCTGTCACCCGTTTTAGTGCGCACATGAAAATGCACCTGACATCGCCCTGAATTGAGACGCTTACTCGATAATTTAATTTTTACATCCATCCATTAATATTTTTTAAAAGCCATGAACTTTTTGACTTGAATTACTATTTATTTTAGTAATTTTGATAATAAATTTAGTATTAATAATTAAAAAAGCCAAAAAAAAGCTAATTATTTTAGTTTTATGCAAGAAAATACTATCAGATCCATCATTCATTTAGATATGGACACCTTTTTTGTGTCTGTCGAACGCCTTTTAGATTCAAGCCTGAATGGCAAGCCTGTTATTGTTGGGGGCGGACACAGAGGTGTAGTAGCAGCCTGCAGTTATGAAACTCGGGCATATGGTGTGCATTCTGCTATGCCCATGAAAACGGCATTACAACTCTGCCCTGAGGCTTTGGTGATAGCAGGAGATATGCAAAACTACAGTCACTACTCAAAATTGATTACAGAAATCATTAGAAGTGAATCGCCCATTTTTGAAAAGGCTTCTGTGGATGAATTTTATCTGGACGTAAGCGGAATGGATAAATATTTTGGTTGCTATGAATGGGGAAAAGAGCTGAGAAAGAAAATCATTAATGAAAGCGGACTACCGATCAGCATGGGGCTTTCGCAAAATAAAATGGTATCGAAGGTAGCCACTGGAGAAGCAAAACCTAACAACACTCGGCAAATACTACCTGGCACAGAAATCGCATTCTTAGACCCTATGCCTGTGCATAAAATTCCGATGATCGGAAAGAAAACTTCAGAGCTTTTACGATCTATGGGCGTGAAGAAAGTGGAAACGCTCAGGCAAATCCCAAAGAAACTGATGGAATATACCTTCGGTAAAAATGGGATTGTGATGTGGCAAAGAGCACACGGGATAGACCATACGCCAATTACGCCCTATAGCGAACAAAAATCCATTTCCACAGAAAGCACTTTCCATGATGATAGCATGGACATAAAGCAAATGAAAGCCATATTGGTAGCCATGATAGAAAAACTGGCGCACAAACTCCGTGAGCAGAACCGCCTGACTTCCAATATCTCCATTAAAATCCGCTACAGCAATTTTGATACGGAAAGCAAACAAAAGAAAATCAGCTATACCGCCAGCGACAAATCTTTGATTCGCTTTGGAAAAGAGCTTTTTGACCAATTATACACCCGCAGAATGATGCTCCGACTGATAGGAGTGCGCCTCAGCGGATTGGTGCACGGCAACTACCAAATTAATCTATTTGACGACACAGAAGAATACATCCAACTTTACCAAGCCCTGGATAAAATTCGCCACAAACATGGGCTGGAAAGCATAGTAAGAGGCAATACCGTTGGGCTCGACAAAAGACTGAGACGGGATGAGAATTGGTTTGGGGTAGAAAACAATGTCTAAACAAGCTTTTACTCAAACTTAATTAAGCTGAAGTCAAAACTATCCTCCTTGTTTTCTTCATTATAGGGATGGTCATAAGAAATCCACAACCCAGCTTCATCTACAAATGTAATTTCCTGATTATATGTCCTGTCTGGAAATTTCTTTTCGGTGACCTTGTTTAAATTTTTATCTAGCACTATAACTGAAAATGGAGAGCGTATTCTTCTTGATTGCCCTGACAAATCTCTTCCTTCCTCAAATTCTCTCGGCAATTGTACAAATCGATAAAAAATCTCTCTATGCGAATCATATAACAATTTCAAATACCTTCCATATTCCACATTTTCCTTAATGATTTCCTCAATAGAATTAGGCTTTTTTAAACTAAACAGTTGATTATCAGAAATAAAATTACTTTTTGCATTATGAGAAATTAATTCGTCATGCTTTATACTTGAAGTATATAAATTATGATCAGCAGGAAAAGTATAATAGAACAATCCATCATTATAATAGCGGAAAAACCACATACCGATTTCTCCTTTTTCCCAATAATTAACTGGAAATGTAGTATTAAAAACAAATAGACTGTCCTCCTTTGGATCATAAGCTGCCGCTAATGGAGTTTGGACTTTGTCTTCAGATACCACATAGTTCCAATTCCCTTGCAGGATTTGAGTGAAATAGAGTTTCCCATCAACTACATCTATCTGATTTTGTGTTTTTGACCATGAATCAATAGAATTCAATCCTTGATTAGGCAAATTATACTTTTTCAAGATATCGCCTTCATCATTTAATATTACAAACTGATCTTTTCTTTTCGGTATAATCAGTATTGAATCTAAAGAAAGCATTTTCATTCCTTTCAAATACCCAATTCCATTTGGACCTTCTTTCTGAACAGGGATATACTTCAACAACTGACCTGATTGCCATTTATAAATCTGGATTCTATATTCCTTATCATTAAAGATAGAAAAGTAGATTTGCCCATTAAAATTATCGAAGAAAGTATATTTTGAGTAATCAACAGTATTCTCATCAATTCCAATACTTTTAGTTTTGGTACTGATTTTTAATTGACCATCTAATACTTTTTGCTCTTTAGATCGTTTAGAACAGGCAGAAATAATAAAAATAAATACAACGAAATAAATTAATCTATACATTTTACTAATTTAAGTTAAAAAATACCTACCATGATATTGATGGTAGGTATTTAAAATATCAATCATTTACTAACCTGCTATTTCTTTAGGTTTTTCCCCTTCAACAACTGGTCCGTCTGGATCGCATGATGTACAACTTGTACTTCCCTTATCTGCACAACCAGCATCGTAATCAAATGTACAGCTTTCTTCAGATTGACGTGCTACAGCTCTATTTTCACCACTAAAATAAAAAAAAGATGTCGCTACTAATACAGTTATAATTGCTAAAATTCCCTTTATTTTTTTCATAAAAAAACTATTTAAATTTTAAAATTGATTTAACACAATCCTTCAACACCATTAAAAACTTGAAATGAAAAGCTTATTCGAGATGAAAACACTTAGGTGAGTTCAAGTCAATTTATTTCACTTTGTGGGTTTGGTCAAAAGCTGCTTTCGCTAGCACTAACAACTTTCAATCCTACCATTTTTCAATAGTATTTTTGAATTGATGTTGTAAATCAAAAAAAAAAAAAATGAAAAAGCAAAATAAATTACATAAAATATTTAACTCTTAGTTTGATGTTAAAACATCTAAAAAATATATAGTCAAATCATAAGTAAGATTAAAAACCATAAAAGATAACTACTATTCGAATAATTATATTTTCAATAGGTTGATTAATCACGTAAAATATACATCCAAACTAAGTAATGAAAAGAGATTTATAGTTGATATGATAAAAATAATTAAAATAATTAAACCGTTAATATAAAAACTTCCAATACTTTCTATACATGTGACATATATACAAATCTTAACTTTAGATATGTAACAGGTAAAATAGCTAAACTGACTACCTTTGATTAAGTATTAAATAAATTACACCTTAATAAAGCCAATTATGAAAGTTTTAAATAAATTATTTCTCTTAGTTATACTTACTGTTTTAACATTTGCCTGTAAACGATCTGAGGTAGCTCCAGATATTCCAGAAACACCAGATGACATAATAACTACTGAGTTAGAACCGGATATTCTCGAAGAATTAGATAGTATTTTTCCGCCTAGTAAAGATTTTATAGAAAAACATCCCTATTTATTTGAAGAATCAAATAATCTCAACATTGTATTAACCGAGGAATCAGAAGTTTTTATAACTTTTGTATTGGAGGGAGCCACCTTAAAAAATTCTTTAGGCTATTACATTTACAACCCAAGCACAAAAACAGTAGAAGTGGGAGAATTAGATTTGAATATTTTATTCCCACATATTAGTGATGAAATTTTGAATCAGGGAGACATGTTGCAATTGGGCGATGAGACGTTCCCTGCCGGAACCACTGTTGGATTCTTTTTAATTTTAGATGGCTGGAGAACTGGTCAAATAAATTACGGAAATGAAACTTTTTACACAGATATTTACCTTAATTCAGAAGAAGTACAACAACATGTATTATTCAAGTTCGAAAATTTTAATGCCGTTGTACTAGCCTTTGAAGACCAGTTTGTGAATGGTGAAAGAAGCGATAAGGATTATAACGATGTCGTTTTTACTGTATCAGATAACCAAAACAATCAGGCTATTACACGATTTAACTTAAATGGTATACCGACACTTATAAAGCCTTAAAGTGTATTTGATGGTCTAAAAATAAAATCTAAAACGAATAAAAAACAGGAATAAGTAAGGAAGCAATAATCCAAAAAATCAATCCGAGGGGAGCGCCAATTTTAAAGAAATCTTTAAACTCATAATTACCAGCACTATACACCATAGTGTTGGTCTGATAGCCAATAGGGGTCATAAAGCTGGCGCTTCCTGCTATCATCACTGTTATCAAAAAAGGTAGTGGGCTATAACCTAAAGCATCAGCTATAGCCATAGAAAGTGGAGCCATTAAAGCCGCTGCTGCATTGTTCGACATGATTTCCGTAAAAATCATCGTCATTAGATAAATGACTCCTATTATAATAAATGGTGCTAACTCATTTTCTGTAAATGATGTTAAATGTGTAACCAACCATTCATTCAAACCACTTTTCTCCATGGCGGCCCCAAAGCTTAATGAACCCGCTAGTAGAAATATCACTTGCCAATCTATAGAGCGGTAAGCATCCGTCATACTTATAATTCTAAAAATCCCTAATAAAAAAACTCCGGCCCAAGCTGAAGCCACAATAGGCAAAATATTAAATGTAGCAGTCAATATTACTAATCCTAAAATCCCTGCCGATAAATACAATTTTTTTTTATCCGGTATATCCAAGTCACTTTCCCTAATAGAAAAAAACGGAGCGTTAGGATTATTTTCTGCTTTTTGCAAAAGTTCATAACCCTTTTGGCTTGTTTGTAATAATAGAGTATCTCCTACCTTTAAGCGAATATTATCCATATCGTTGAATTTACGCTTTCCCCGATGCCTTATAGCAAGAACATGTGAGTGATAGTTTTCAAGAAAATCTATATTTTTAAGTTTCTTATCTACCAAATTAGTACCTGGCATAATGATAACCTCTACTACTTTGGTCTCTTCTTCAGGGAAATGTTTATCAGTAATCGACTTTACTATCGAAACATGTTGATCGGCCACCACCCTCTTCACCTTATCCATTTCACCTTTAATCAACATTACATCACCCGTCTGAAGGCTTGTGCTCATTTTGGGATCTTTGATCGATTTATCACCTCTCTTTAATTCCACTACCTCAAAAAACAAATCCTTTTCCTTAAATAATGCCTCAATACTTATTCCCTGTTTTTCATCCGGCAATTCCTGTATTTGGATTTCCGTCATGAATTTTTTTATCTCATTATCATCCTGTAAAGGCTTAATTTGTGATTCCTTAGGTAACAAATGCTTTCCTACAAACATCAAATACAACAAGCCTACCACCAGAAACACAAGACCAATAGGAGTCATAGTGAACAATCCAATTTCATCAAAGCCATTATCTTTGGCAATACCTGCAACCAAAAGATTAGTGGAAGTTCCTATTAAAGTGCAAGTTCCACCTAATATTGCTCCATAAGATAATGGGATCAGAAATTTGGTTGGATGTAAATTTACTTTTCTTGCTGCTTTAGAAACAATCGGAATAAATGTTGCCACTACAGGCGTATTGTTAACAAAAGCAGACAGTAACCCTACTCCAGAACTCATTCCTAAAATTGCCCCACTGTAGGATTTATTAAAAAGTCGAGTAGCTAAGGGAGCCAATAATTTAATCACTCCAGCCCTTATTAAAGCACTACTTAAAATAAACATCGCGGCTACCGTCAGTGTGGCACTATTTGCAAAGCCTCTAAAACTTTCTTCCGGTTCTAAAACACCAAATATTATCCACAACACCATCACACCTATAGCTACCAAATCCACACGGACAGCCTCGGTAGCAAATAAAACAATAGCAATTAATATAACCAGAATGGTGATTAAGAAGGATAATTCCATAGACTTCGAATATATAGGGCTGTCAGTTGCAAAACAAGAATTTATTTGAATTCGAGATAAATAAAAAGTAAAAACAATTTTAAATTAAACTAATATTTTTAGTAATTTTACTAAAAATATTAGTAATGCATATCAACTGTCATACACACTTTAGCTTCAAATACGGTACTTTATCGCCAGAAGAACTGATATTGGAATGTATTGAATATGGTATTCATGAAATTGCACTAACTGATATCCATAGCACAGCCGCTTACATTGAAGTTTTTCGTTATTTGAAGAATGAATATGCTCATTATCCGCTGAAAGTAATCCCAGGAATTGAATTCCGTAAGCAAGAACAATTAATTTATATCGGTATTGCCCGTAATAATCAAGGTTTTGAAGAACTCAATGCTTTTTTATCCTATTACAACCGAAATGATTTACCCTTACAAAGCAGGCCTCGATTCACGGACAATGTCGCTGTAATCTATCTCATGCAGACTGCTCCTGAAAATCTTCGCACCAATGAATTTATTGGAGTGAAACCAGAAGAACTTAACCGTTTAAAATATCAACATCATAGATTTCTAAAAGAAAAATTATTGGCTTTAACTCCTGTTACCTTTAAAAATAAAACAGGCTTTAATATGCATCGCTTATTGCGTGCCATTCAGCAAAACCAATTGCTAAGTCGTTTAGATAAAAAAATTCAGGCACAGCCCAATGAATTCATGAAACCCAAAGCAATACTCCTCCAGAATTATCAGGGATTTGAATTTATGCTAGAGCAATCTAGAAAACTAATAGATGAGAGCCATTTTGAAATTCAATTTGGCCAATCCAAAAATAAACGTTCTTTATTAGGATCAGCCATAGAAGATTGGCAATATTTTGAAACTGAAGCAAGAAAAGGTTTTAAAAACCGATATGGAAAGCAAAATGCGGTGCTTACTGAACGTTTTGAGCGAGAAATGGAAATCATTAGGCAAAAAGATTTCACTGCATACTATCTCATCACTTATGATATGATTCAGTTCGCACAAAGCAAGGACTTCCCTCATGTAGGTCGTGGTAGCGGAGCCAATAGTATGATAGCATATTGTCTCGGAATCACCAATGTAGACCCTATTGACCTTGATCTTTATTTCGAACGTTTTCTGAATCCATCTCGAACCTCACCACCTGATTTTGATATTGACTTTTCCTGGCAACATAGAGATGAAGTGATTCAATATATGTTTGACAAACATAACGCACATCACACCTGCCTACTCGGAACGCATACTACTATGAAATCCCGTATGATGCTACGTGAAATAGCAAAAGTATTTGGTCTACCTAAAACTGAAATAGATAAATTGGCAGAGAACCCTAACTATGGAAAGAAAGACAATTACTTGCAAAAGGTATTACACTATACCCAACACATGGTAGCAAAGGAATTCCCCGCTAATATTTCCATTCATGCAGGTGGATTATTGATCACAGAACAGCCCATTTATGCATTTACAGCAACAGAAATGCCTCCAAAAGGATTTCCTGTTTCTCATTTTGATATGTATAGTGCAGAAGATATTGGTATTTACAAATATGATATCCTCAGTCAAAGAGGTCTTGGGCACATTCAGGATACCATTAAAATCGTGGAAGAAAACCAAGGTAAAAAAATAGACCCACGGAAAATCCACACTAAAGTACTGGAAAAAGATCCCGTCATCAAGAACCTCATCAAAAATGGTAATACTATGGGGTGTTTCTATGTAGAATCTCCAGCGATGAGGATGCTGCTGGCAAAACTACAATGTGAGGATTATATCACTTTGGTAGCGGCTAGTTCGATCATACGACCAGGGGTTTCTCAATCTGGCATGATGAGAACCTATATCGAACGTCATCACAGTAATGGTAATTACGAATCCATTCATCCCATAATGGATGAGCTAATGAAAGAAACCTACGGTGTAATGGTCTATCAAGAAGATGTGATACGGGTAGCTCACCACTTCGGTGGATTAACTTTAAGCGAAGCAGATATTTTACGCAGAGGAATGTCAGGAAAGTACAGATCTCGTAAAGAATTTGAGAAGGTAGAAAATCAATATTTTAAAAATTGTCGTGAAAAAGGTTATGATGAAAAGGTAATTCAAAGAGTTTGGTTTGAGATTTCTAGTTTCTCAGGCTTTTCTTTTGCAAAAGGTCATTCTGCCAGCTTTGCAGTAGAAAGCTATGAAAGCTTATTCCTTAAAGCGCATTACCCCATCGAATTTATGGTGGGCGTTATCAATAATTTTGGAGGATTCTATAAAACTGAATTCTACATTCATGAAGCTCGAAAAGCAGGAGCAGAAATCATAAACCCATGCGTTAATAAAAGCAACTACCTTACTAGAATAGAAGGGAAGAAAATATATTTAGGATTTATTCATATTAAAGATCTCGAGAAAAAATTAGCAGAGAATATCCAAATTGAGAGAGAAAATAATGGGTTTTTCAAAAGTATAGAAGACTTTAAAATCAGACTCCCAATTAAGAAAGACCAGTTATTCATTCTAATAAGAATAGGAGCATTTAACAGCTTTAATAAACCTTATAAACATCTTCTATGGAAAGCTTACTCTCTATATCTTAAAAAGAAAGAAACAAATAATGTAAATCTATTTGAAGAAGAGCCTATAAATTACAGCTTACCCGAAATGAAAACAACAGCTTTGGAAAACTCATTTAATGAGTTAATGATACTGGGTTACCCTACATGTAATCCCTACATTTTAATAAATAGCCAAATCACTCCAAACGCTTATGCTGTGGAATTAAAAAATAAAATCAATGAGAAAGTACACCTTATAGGCTATATGATCACTATAAAAAGAACTTCAACAAAAAATGGAGAGCCTATGTATTTCGGTACCTTTCACGACTGCTATGAAAACACTTTCGACACGGTTCATTTTCCAAAAATAACTGCTAAATATCCTTTCAGAGGCAAAGGCTTCTATAGCATAATAGGCAAAGTAGTCTTAGATTATAGCTATCCACTCTTGGAGGTAGAGTTTATGGAGAAGCAGGGGTGGTTAAATCCTGATTATCTTTAGGGGGTTAAGGAGCGGGGGATGAGGGGAGTCATTATGGAGAAGGGTATAAAAAGTAAGGGCATAAAAAAACCCTGACGAGGATAAACCTGTCAGGGTTATATAATAAGGGAGTATCTCATAAACTGTGTAAGTTCTAAATTAGGACTTATGAAACAGTTATTGAGCCTCGGAAATTTAGGAAGTGATTTTGCAAAAATCGCTACT
>NZ_JAGXGF010000100.1 GCF_024636815.1 Marivirga sp. | reverse complement strand
GCAAAGAAATCGCCTTCAATCAAGGGGCCTAATGTAACGCCCACAAATCGAGTTTGATTTTTGCAATTTTGTAAAAACCTATCATAATAGCCTTTTCCATATCCAATTCGATGCCCGCTTTTACTCCCCATTACCATTGGGACTAAAACACACTCGATCTTATCAATTGAATAAGGATTGCCGTCCTGCGGCTCTGGAATACCCCATTTATTTTTAAGAAATGAAGTATCTTCTTTAATTTTCACATGAGTCAGGATAGGATTATTTAAATCAGAAATAGCTGTGACTACTTCTACTCCTGTGGTTTTGCTCCATAAATATTGAACAAAAGGAAAAACGTCCGGTTCTTTATTTTCTTTAATAGGAATGAAAGTATGTATGCTTCTAAATTGATGTGACTTTTGAAATTCAATTAAGCGATGATAAAGCAACTGATTTCTTCTTTCATACTCAGCTTGACTTAACAACTTTCTTTTTTCTAAATAAACTTTCCGTAAGGTATTTTTATCCATCCCATCTCATTATGTGGAATTGCAAATTAAAAGGGTCGAATGCCTTTACCAACTTTTTGATAAACTTATCATCTGCCTGATAAAAAGGAATGAAATTCTCTTTACGCTCTTGCAAGCCATTTCCAGGGAAAAGGAAATCTTTTATTTCATCAATTTGACGCATTTTATCAGAATGCTTTCTTTTCTCTGCTGCCATCATTTTCTTTTCTATTTTATCAATGGCATTACTAATCTTCTCCGTCTCCGCCTCAGTCATTTGTGAAAGGCTGGGATCAACATCTCCGGCATATTGCCTAATCTCATTTAATAATGACTTTAATTGCTGACGTTCATCATTCAAGTTCAGCTTTTGTGCGGAAATTCTTTTTGTAATTTGCTTTTTTAGTTCCTCCCTTTCTGTGAATAAGTCTAACTCTTGCAACTTAAGTTTTTTAACTTTGTGACGAATTCTATTAGGAATAATCATCCCAAAATTACGGGGGAGTAGAATTGGGAAAGAGATATTGAAAGACTCAAATACTGATTTTAATTGCATCCAGTAAGCAACTTCCGCAGGACCACCAGTATATGCTAAATTTGGTAAAATAGCCTCTTGATAAATAGGGCGCAATATTACATTGGGACTGAAATTTTCAGGGTGGTCTTCAATCTCCTTCTTAATTTCCTCTTCAGTAAATACGATTTCTGTATTTAATATCCTGAATTTACCTTCTTCTTTTACAATTCTCTCACGCAATCCATCCTGTAAATAAAAGAAGTTAATTTCTCTAGGATAGGTTTGAGATTTATACCCCATTTCATCCAATGAACTGGAGCAATTTTCTACTAACTTATTAGCAGAATTATGTAAAACGTCATTTTGAATTACATTTTTGAACTCTGATTTCAAAGCAGCATTATCAGCATCAAGCACTACCAACCCATATTTGCCATAGAGTGCATTCACATACTCTCTAACCGCATCAGCCAGATTATCTGCTTCAGCATATGCCTTGTAGAATATACTGTCTTCTCCACTAATTTCCTTTGCTAAATCTTCTAATCCTTCCGTCTTCATTCTCCCTACAGCACCACTCTGCTCAGTGTTCCATTTATACTTTTTACCCTCTAACTGAACACCTTTTATCTCATCTAAATCATGATCTTCGGAAGCCATCCAATAAACGGGTACAAAATTATAATCTGGATATTTAGCTTTTAATTGTTTGCAGGCATTTATGACCGTTATAATCTTAAAATGAAAATATAGTGGCCCAGTAAAAATATTAAGTTGGTGCCCGGTCGTGAGCGTAAAAGTCTTCTCATCACTCAAACTTTCAATATTATTCTTCACTAACTCTTCCACCTTAGAGACTTCTTTATATTGAGCCTCTAATACCTGAACGAGTACATTTCTATTAATTTTATGCTGAGATTTCTCTTTTATCTGCTCCTTAAATACTTCAAGATTTGGGTAGCGATGATAGAATCTTTTGAGTTCTTCTTTCTGTTGTATAAAATCATTAAAAATAGGCGCAAAAAGCCCTGTTTCAGAAAAATCAATACACGCTACCTTCATATATTATTTGTTATTTCAAATTACCGTAAAGATCAAACTCTGTGGCATCAGCAATTTCTACTTCTACGAAATCGCCAATTCTGGCATAATTCTCAGTGGCATCAATCAAAACTTCATTATCTACTTCCGGTGAGTCATGTTCAGTACGTCCAACAAAAAACCCTCCTTCTTTTTTATCAATTAACACCTTAAAGGTTTTACCAATTTTCTCTTGATTCAATTCTTGAGAAATCTGAGTTTGTAATTCCATTACGGCATCTGTCCGTTCTTGTTTGATTTCATCAGGAACATCATCTTCAAAACTAAAAGCATGCGTATTTTCTTCGTGTGAATAAGGAAAAACACCTAAGCGATCAAATCTTGTATTTCTCACAAAATCCATCATCTCCTGAAAATCTTCTTCCGTTTCTCCCGGATGTCCTGCTATTAATGTGGTTCTTAATGCTATACCCGGAACTTTCTCTCTGATTCGTTCAATTAAAGCTTCCTGCTTTTCTCGAGTTGTTCCTCTACGCATCAATTTAAGCATCTTAGTGGAGCCGTGCTGCAAAGGCATATCCAAATAATTACAGATATTATCTCTTTCAGCCATTACATCTAAAATATCTTCAGGAAATCCTGTTGGGAAAGCATAATGCAAACGTATCCATTCAATTCCTTCTACATCTGAAAGCTGTTTTAATAATTCAGCCAGATTTCTCTTTTTGTAGATATCCAGACCATAATAAGTTGAATCTTGAGCTATCAACAAAATTTCTTTTGTCCCATTTCTAGCCATATTTCTAGCTTCTTTAACCAACTCCTCTATAGGACGAGAAACGTGCTTACCACGCATAATAGGAATAGCACAAAATGAACAAGGTCGATCGCAACCTTCTGCTATTTTCATATATGCAAAATGGTTGGCAGTGGTGGTTACCCTTTCCCCAACCAATTCATGTTTATAGTCGGCATTGAATTTCTTTAAAAGCAATGGTAATTCCATAGTGCCAAAAAAGGCATCTACCTGTGGAATTTCTTTTTCCAAATCATCTCTATATCGTTGGGAAAGGCAGCCTGTCACATATAATTTCTCAATAATCCCTTCATCTTTTGCATCCGCATAGCGTAAAATGGTGTCAATAGATTCTTGCTTGGCATTATCTATGAAACCACAAGTATTCACTACAATGATATTGGAATCATCTTTTTCTGATTCGTGGGTAACATCGATATCATTTCCTCTCAACTGCGTAATCATCACTTCAGAATCCACTAAATTTTTAGAGCATCCTAGTGTCACTACATTTACCTTATCTTTTTTTAATCCTTTTGTCTTCAAAATTTCTCCTCTTTTATAAAATATATTTGCAAACACCCTACATAAGATTTAAGCATTTGGTTCTGATAACCAAATATTTATAAAAACTTCTTATGTAATTCCGCAAAGGCATTGTTTCAAGATGCAAAGTTAATCAAATATTAGAGGAATTGTTTTCAGATGTGAGGATTTACAATCAATTCCTGTATAAGTCGTTTAGCTTGTCAGAATATATAATATCTTTGCATCCCAATGGAATCAATTATTAAAAAAAGCATAGTTTTAATTCTCATAATCAGCATTTTTTCCTGCCAGGTGGATAGTAATTGCGGCAGCGTAAATGTAGATTATGTTACTTTTAGCACTGTAACTCTAAATGCTAATCTGAAGGAAATAACGAAAAATGTGAGGTTTGACAGTGTTTTCAGCCCACAAACCGATAGTGTTTTCGCATATCAAGACACCAGTTTCATTTCAAGTTTCAGATTACCATTAAGCCCAGTAGAAAATCAAACAGATTTCTTTTTTTATTATTCTGTTGATATTGCTGGTGATACTGTTAGTTATGGTGACACGATACGCTTCACCTATGAAAAAAGAAATAGAGTAGATTCTCCTGAATGCGGAATAGATTTGGAATTTATTGGCATGGATACTGCTTATCAAACTTTTGATTCCTTAATTATAGTAAACGATACATTAAAAAGGACCATAAATGCGCCTAATATTAAGTTGTTTATTTTTTAGTCTCATTAGCTTTTCACTATTTGGGCAAGTGCCCAATAGTAGTGTGAAAACTGATTCAGTTGAGCAAAAAATAGTAGAGCCTGAAAGACCAAAAGTACCGAAATCTTTCTTCATCCCTACTGGGGTTAGAATCGGGACTGATTTGGTTGCCTTGGGCGTAAATACATTTGGCAACAATCGACAACGCTATGAATTACAAGCAGATATAGATTTCCATAGAATTTATTTAATTGGTTCTTATGGGATAAATCAATATCAAAGCAGTGGAGAAGGATTTGAATACACTAATAATGGAAACTATTTCAGAGTTGGTTTAGCAGCTGATTTTTTAAAGTTTGACCCCGACCATAATACGCTAACTTTCGGACTAAGATATGCAAGAGCCAGCTTTTCAGAAAGCTTAACCACTGACATAGTCAGCCCAATATATGGGCCGTATCAAGAAAATTTGAATAATGATGCTGTTAGTGCGAGATGGTTTGAAATGACCACTGGCTTGAGAGTAATGGTTCTTAAAAACCTTTACATGGGCTATACTTTTAGAATTCAATTAAACAGAAAAATATTTAATGCCTCTGAATTCAGATCCTATGACATCCCAGGATTTGGAAGAGCAGAGTTTAAAAATAGATGGACTTTTAATTATTACGTGACTTATAGAATTCCCTGGAAGGAAAAGAAGGTAATGGAAAGAAGTCGTTAAACTCGCTTAAAGAAAGAATCAACAAATTCCATTTTGTTGAAAACTTGTAAATCTTCTACTTTCTCACCAACTCCAATATATTTCACCGGGATTTTAAATTCTTCAGAAATCCCAATTACTACACCGCCTTTTGCAGTACCATCTAATTTGGTAATGGCTAATGCCGTAACTTCGGTTGCTTTTGTAAATTCCCTTGCTTGTATCATGGCATTCTGACCAGTAGAGCCATCCAAAACCAATAATACCTCATGAGGAGCCTCATTCACAAATTTCTGAATCACCCTTTTAATTTTGGATAATTCATTCATTAAATTCACTTTGGTGTGCAATCTTCCTGCCGTATCGATGATCACGATATCTGCTTCCTCTTCAACGCCTTGCTTCACAGCATCATAAGCTACTGAAGCAGGATCTGTATTCATTCCGTGAGAAACCACTGGAACATCTATACGGTCGCCCCACATTTTTAATTGATCAACAGCGGCTGCACGGAAAGTATCCGCTGCCCCTAAAATAACTTTTTTGCCTTGTTTCTTGTATTGAGCAGCTAATTTACCGATGGTAGTAGTTTTTCCTACTCCATTTACTCCTACTACTAATAGCACATAGGGTTTTTTAGCATCTTCCGGTAGAGAGAAATCCTTTAGGTCTTTAGTATTATTTTCAGATAAAAGCCCTGCAATTTCTTCTCTAAGGATTTTATCTAATTCTGTAGTGCCAAGGTATTTGTCGCGCGCTACTCTTTCTTCTATTCTATCAATAATTTTGACGGTGGTACTTACCCCTAAATCAGAACTGATTAATACTTCCTCCAATTCGTCTAATACATCCTCATCTACCTGGGATTTACCAACTACGGTTCGACCAAGCTTAGAGAAGAAACTTTCTTTTGTTTTTTCCAAGCCCTTGTCGAGTGACTCTTTTTTGTCTTTAGAGAAAATATTAAAAATACTCATTCTTTTATGGTTTAAAGGTAAGGGTCATTAGAGGCATACGAAAATATGAGATTATCGGCCTAAAATCATTAAGAAATTAAAAAAGCAATTGTATATAAACAAAAAAAGTCCCATAAGAGGGACTTAAATCAATTTAAACCTTAAAAACTAAAATTACTTTTTAAGTGCCTCTTTGGCCATGTCCAAAGGTACCATTTCTTCACGGAAGGAATATCCTCCGTTTTTTGATTTCACTGCCTTGATTATCTTAGCGTAACCTTTAGCATCTCTATCTTTTAAACTTGCTACTACTTTCTTAGCCATGATTACTTAATTTCTTTGTGAACTGTCTGTTTTTTTAATATTGGATTGTATTTTTTCAACTCCAATCTTTCTGTAGTGTTTTTTCTGTTCTTGGTCGTGATGTAACGAGAAGTACCAGGAGCACCTGATTCTTTATGTTCTGTACATTCTAAAATTACCTGAACTCTATTTCCTTTCTTAGCCATTGTGCTTTATATTTTTGAGCAATAGAAAATTATACTAATACGTTACCGTTTTCACGTGCTTTCTTCAATACTGAAGTAATACCATTTTTATTAATGGTTCTGATTGCGCTAGTAGATACTTTTAATGTTATCCACTTATCCTCCTCAGGAAGGTAAAACCTTTTCTTTTGCAAATTTGGTAAAAACCTTCTTCTGGTTTTATTATTTGAGTGTGAAACATTGTTTCCCACTTGAGGTCTTTTTCCGGTAATTTGACAAACTCGTGCCATATCTATCTAAATTATTTTTGTTGTCGATTTCAAATTGGTC
>NZ_JAGXGF010000010.1 GCF_024636815.1 Marivirga sp. | reverse complement strand
TTTCCTATCCCACCTCTAAACAGCGATTTTCTTCCTAAAAATTCCTTACAATAGCCCGCTATTGCTTCAGAATTTTTAGTTGAAACTCACTATTTACAGGCGTTCTGAATCCTAAATTAGAATCGAACTCAGGTTATTAATTAATACAAAACCACTTTTCTACTTACCCTCTTACCATTTTCAAATACAGCACTAACAATATAAATACCTCCTGCTAAAGTTGAGACGTCAATGGCTTGACTGGAGAATGCCTGGTAAGTTTGTTCTGTAAGAATTTTTTGCCCATTAAGAGTGGTGATGGAAATTAAAATATTTTGATTGCATTTAATATAAAGTTGTCGGCTCTGATTTGGATTAGGATAAACTTGAAAAAGTAATTCTTCTCCACTTTGAACGGGCAGTTCTTCAGTGTTTCTGAAAATCCTGATTCCTCCGGATACTGTTCCTAAAACTAGAGTAGGATAATCATCATCAAAAAGTGGGGCGAAAACCAAATTATTTCTTTTCCCAAAATAAGCTTCATTAAAATTTTGCTCAAGTGAATTGTAAATTCTCAAAGAATCAAACTCGCCTTCATTATTTTCTAAATCAGAAAACACTCTGATATTTCCGCTTAAATCCGAAGTGATTAAATCCTGCTGATTATCATTATCAACATCGGCCACATGAACTCTTAAAGCAGAACGGAAAAAGTCATCTCCTATTCCCAAGAATGCATTCTCTACCATCTGAAATTGAGGATTCCTACCTTCTCCAATATTTTCATATAAAATCAAGCCACCAGAGGATTTCCCTACCAATAAATCAGGATGTTCATCCCCCACCACATCAGTAAAATGAACTGAATAACCAAAACCAATAAAGACATCTTCCACCGAGATAGTAGAATTCAAATTCAAGCCTGTTTCATCCTGGAAAATGATCCGTAATTGGTTACTGTTTTGAAGGGTTCCTTGTAAAATCAAATCCTTTTGACCATCTAAATTAACATCTGCCCACTGAATAAACATATTGGCTAATCCTTCTTCGGATAAGTTGAGGTAATCATCTGTAATCAATTCAAAAGCAGGGTTCTGACCACTGCCTATATTTTCATAAAGGGCAATAGCACTGAATAGAACTTCATTTTCACCTAAATCAGTATAGGAAATGAAAAGATCTAAATCTCCATCATTATCATAATCATAAAAAGCAGGACTTGCTTGTGCGCCCCAATCCAGCATATCTTCCTGCAGGAATTCTTTAGTGAGTAATTCATAATCATTCCCTACTTTTTGATAGAGCCAATTGGAAGAGGAAAAATCAATCGGGCTTCCCAAATTAGCTATCACATTTGGACTGATGATTATTTCTTCTTTTTCATCTCCCAAAATATCCATAATCATGGTATTCGGATAAAAATTGAATCGGGCAGCATCCGCTTGACTAGGGAAATCGGATGTAAAACTATCAAAATCAGGCGCTTGATTTGCGGATGCTGCATTATTGAAATAATAGAGCTCTTTACATTCTTCATGGCTTGAAACCAATTCCAACTTCCCATCTTCCTGGAAATCAAAAATCGCTACACTTTTACCACCTGCATGACGAGCATTTTCCATCATTCTTCCAAAAACACCTTGACAATCCTGGCCATCAAAAGCAAAAACGCCACAATCACAATCCTCCACGGTTCCCCAATAATTATCTACCAATTTAAAAGGGGCTAAATCTGGATTCCCTCCATTATCAGCGCTTTTATTTTCATAGAAAAGAATCCGGCTCTGAATGCCTGAAAAATTAAAATTTAAAATATCTATATCACCATCCTTGTCAATATCACCGATGTAGGGATAATCATTGAAATTCACTTGCAAATTCACCTCGTTGCCCGAAAGACTTTTATAGCTTATAAAATTAAACACTCTTTTCCATTGTGGAATATTTGCTGTTCCCACATTGCGAAAGGCCGTAATTCCTAAATTTCCTGCAGTGAATAAGTCAGCTTTTCCGTCTCCATTATAATCTTTCAGAATAAAAAAATTCTGGATTTCGAATGGAAAAAACTTTTCATATTGAGGGGCATATTCATAATCATTCCTGTTTTTTAAAAAACAAAATATCCGGCCTGAACTGCGGTCAAATCCTGCCAAATCATCAATTCCATCATTATTCAAATCTATTTTACTGTATTGCACCCCATTTAAACCTCCTGCCCAAGGAAAAGCTTTTTCAGCCTCATTTGGATGAGTAATGGGTACATCCTGATAGGGAATAAATCGATATTGGGAAAAACCAATAAATGAAAGTCCTGAAAGCATAAAGAAAAGCAAGAATCGCATAAGGCAAATTTAACCTACTTTATATTTTTTCTGGTATAATCAATTGGAAGCTTTTACAATTTTATAGATTTGTAAAAACCTATTGAAAGATGACTCAGATAGAAAAGCTATACAAAATATTTTTAAAAAGCACGGGTATCTGCACTGATAGCCGAAAGCTTGAAAAAGGCAATCTGTTTTTTGCTTTAAAGGGACCTAATTTCAATGGAAATAAATTCGCCCAAAAAGCCCTTCAAGAAGGTGCTTTGGCAGCTATAGTGGATGAAGCTGAATATCATACAGATGATGAAAAGATCATCTTGGTAAATGACGCCTTAAAAAGTCTACAGCAATTAGCAACTCATCATCGGGAACAACTCAGCATCCCCATTATAGGCATTACGGGTTCCAACGGAAAAACTACTAGCAAAGAATTGATTCATGCTGTTTTAGCTAAAAAATATAACGTTTTTGCCACTAAAGGCAATCTTAATAATCATATTGGGGTACCCTTAAGCTTGCTTTCTATCAAGAATAATCATGAGATTGCTATTATAGAAATGGGAGCTAATCATATTGGTGAAATTGCTTCTTATTGTAAAATAGCTCAACCAACTCATGGCTTAATTACAAATATTGGAAAAGCGCACATAGGAGAATTTGGAGGCTTTGAAAATATCATCATCGGGAAAAGTGAGCTTTTCGATTTCCTAAAGAAGAATGATGGTGTGCCCTTTATTAATACTCAAGATGCGGTACTGAAAAATATGCTGAAAAGATTTTCCAATGCCGTTACTTTTCCAAGCGAAGGAGACGACCTGGAATTAAGACCTGAAAAAGGAACAGCATTTTTGAAATATTCAACTGAAGGATTTAGCCATATAGAAACCCAGTTAGTAGGTCAGTTTAATTATCTCAATGTAGCTGCTGCTTTATGCATAGGTAAATATTTTGACGTTCCCATGGAAAAAGCCATAGCGGCAACACAGGAGTATTTCCCTGAAAATATGCGGTCTCAAATGATTAAAACTGATAATTACACTATTTTATTAGATGCCTATAATGCTAATCCAGATTCTATGGAATTAGCCATTAAAAGTTTAGGAGCTATTGAAAATACAGAATCAGTAGTGATCTTAGGGGATATGCTGGAATTGGGTGACACTTCTGAGTTGGAACATGAAAAGCTTGGTGAAATAACAGTAGATCTGGGCATCAGTAAAAGGTATTACTGTGGAAAACAAATTCAAGCTGCTTCAAAAAAAGACAACTTTGGAAAGTATTTCGAAACTAAAGAGGAATTGATTGAGCATTTAACGACTAAGCCTTTGAAAAAAGGAAGTACTATTTTAATAAAAGGATCCAGGAAAAATGCCCTGGAAGAAATTGTTCCTTTTTTAGTAAAAATGGAGGGCAAATAATCATCTTCTTTAACATCAGGTTCGGTGAGGTAAAATCCATTGAAATTAAAGAAGTATAGATTTTCTTTTTCTTGCTTTCCTCGGTAAATTAAAATAGTGCATTTTTTTTTGATTTAAAGACCTTTTTCATTGTTTTTGGGTGTCCCAGAGAGCAGAATTAAGCATTTGTTGCCAATTTTTGTATTTTATTTCTGGCTTTATCATTCATACTTTTTCCATTGATGAAAAAGTATGCAAAAAATCTAGGTAATCCGCCAGTGGTCGGACAAGCAATGATGCTACTACCCGCTAATGCCAACGCCTGCCCGCCATTTTACCCGCCAGCCCGCTTTTTCGCTTTCAGCGAAATTGGGGGAGTTAGCTACTAAAAATAAATTAGGACTTCCTATACCCTTACTTAAATCAAATTTGCCTTGTTTTTAGATAATTGTAACTTATTTGGTTAAAAGTATTTATTCTTTCAATAATTAAGGTGTCCCAGCGAGGAAAGCTGGAAGAACCATAAGTTTTCTCTTTAAATTAAGTGTACAAAAAAAGGGGCTTGATGAAGCCCCTTAAATTATAAATGATGGATGATGATGATGAAATTTTATTTTTTGCCTTTACCATATAATACAGCACCTACTAATAGTACTATAACACTCACTATTAATGGAGTCCAATTGGCAGAACTAACCCCAACATCCAATCCCAAAAAGCTAAAGCTTTCGGAATCCTGAATCGCCTGAATTCCAAATAATATTGTACCGATGATTCCAATAATCAAAATTACTATTCCAATTGTTTTCATAATTGTAGTGTATGTTTAAGGTGAAAATTGATATATAATATTATCAATTACAATTAATACAAACGCTATTAACCTCAAATAGTTGTTGAGCGCAAAAAAGTAACCACTTTTAGCAATGTAATTTAACTTAACTCTTTTAACAAATCTTCCAAATCCAGCGATCGAGTGTACATCTCAATTTCTCCCTCATTATTTATCGGCCATTCCTCTTTTGGTCTGTCATAATAAAGCTCTACACCATTGCCATCAGGATCATCTAAATACAATGCTTCAGACACTCCATGGTCGGCAGCACCGGTGAATTTATAGTTAGCTTCACGCAACCTGACAAAAATCTCCGCCAGAGACTTCCTGCTAGGATAAAGGATAGCGGTATGAAATAAGCCTGGAGCATAAGATGGAGCAGGATCTGCTCCTTTGCTTTGCCAGGTATTTAAGCCAATATGATGATGATAACCACCTGCAGAAATAAATGCCGCTTGATCGCCCAGTTTCTGGATAATTTCAAAGCCTAATAAACCATGATAAAAATCTAAAGCCCTTTCTAAATCAGAGACTTTTAAATGAATATGACCTATTCTTGTTTGAGAAGGAATTTTATAGTTTACCATTTTAATAACTTTTAAAATAATTACGCTAATACAAAGCGTATGTTGCTACATTAATTGGCAGTTATAATGAGGGATCTTTTCTTTTTTGGTTCACTTTAAACAAGCTTGCTTTTTTCCCCCACGATTTCATAGAGATTTAATGCAATATTTTAAGGGTATACTTCTCAAAAACAGATGGATAGGTTCGATTCATTTTAAAAATTAAAATTAATCGAACAAAAAAGCTTGTTTATATCGAAAAATTTACAATATCTGTGAATCATGTAACATTGTATGTATTTTATTACCTACCTTACAACTATATTAATAAGTGTAAAGATTTATAAACCATTGGATTACCTATGTAAATGGAGTAAATAAAACCAAAATCAAGTATAAGGGCCACTAATGCTCATCATCAAACCTATTTTAAAGCCTAAAAAAGATGAGCACCCCTTGGAAATCAAAATAAACCAAAAATTTATGACCAAATCTAATTTAAATAAAGACGGTTACATTATAGCTATTGGAGCCTCTTCCGGAGGAATGGAAGCCATTCATTCGCTTTTCGATCACACCCCTGACGATGGCGTTTCATATGTTATCATTCAACATCTTTCCCCAAATCATAAAAGCTTTATGGCAGAATTGCTGGAGAAGCACAGTAAATTAAAGATTTGTGAGGCAGAAGATGGAATGTTAGTGAAACCCAATCAGGTGTATACTATACCGAAAGGGAAAAACATGACGATTGAAAATAAGATTTTATATTTAACGGATAGCAAGCCTAAACAAACCAATATGGCTATTGATATCTTTTTAAATTCCCTTGCCGAAGACCAAAAAGATAAAAGTATAGCAGTAATTCTTTCCGGCACGGGCGATGACGGGACTAGGGGAGCTGGAGCCATCAAAAAGAATGGCGGAATGGTAATCGTACAGGAACCATCAAGTGCTAAATTTAAGGATATGCCCCATAGCGCAATTGGATCAGGAAATGCGGATGCTATTCTGGAGCCTCGCTTAATCCCAGAAGAAATAATTGCCTACTTAAAACGGGAGGAACTTAAGTCCCAATTATCGGATGAAGTTTCCGAAAACAATGAAAATCAACTTTCTGAAATCCTTAATTTGGTAAAACAATATACCCCATTAGATTTTACAGATTATAAACGTCCTACTATTATCAGACAAATAGTGAATAGGATGACTCATAATAAAATTAGCTCTCTAAATGGCTACATCAATTATATTCATGAAAACACAGATGAACTCGAGATTTTAGCCAAGGAATTTCTTATTAGTGTAACAAAGTTTTTCAGAGACAAAAAAGCTTATGAGATTTTAAATGAAAAAGTAATCCCTGAAATCATTCAAAATAAACTGACAGTCGATACCCTTAAAATATGGGTAGTGGGCTGTGCCACCGGGGAAGAAGCCTATTCTATGGCAATTTTGATAAATGAGCATCTAACGGAGCTGAAAAAAAACATGGAGGTAAAGATTTTTGCCAGTGACATTGATAAAGGAGCGCTTGCCATTGCCTCTAAAGGAATTTACAGTTCGAAAATTAAAAAAGACGTTTCAGAAGAGTTCCTTGATAAGTATTTTACAAAAGAAGATGAAAAATACAGGATTAAGGACAAAATTAGAAAAATGATCATTTTTGCTGATCATGATATTGTAAAACACCCTCCTTACGGAAAAATTGACCTAATAAGTTGCCGTAACCTTTTGATTTATATCAATCCTATATTGCAAAATAAAATTCTCACTTCCTTACACTTTTGTCTCAATCCTGACTCTTATATATTTTTGGGACCAAGCGAAAGTTTAGGAGAAATAAATAAATCTTTTGCCACTGTAGATAAGAAATGGAAAATCTATAAAAACATAGAAACGCCCAAGCACCTTAAGGATACCACATACAGTACCCCAGGATTAAACTTGCCCAATTTATCTTTTCAAAAGAAATCAACTCCTGAAAAAACTAATCCTGACAGAAATCTAACGGAAATTTATAATCATAATATTCTGGAGGAATTAGGATTTGAAGCCGGTATTTATGTAGACACAGATTTCAGTATTTTAGAAACTTTTGGAAATTACGATAAATATTTATCACCAAAATTTTTCAATTTCAACTTACTTGAAATGCTTCCTGATGAGCTTTCTATTGCCACTTCTGTATGCCTTAGAAAAGCCAATAGAGATCAAATAAAAAGTAGCATGGAAGATGTGCGATTTTGGAAAAATGAGAAAAGACAATTTATTAATATAACAGTAATCCCAATAAATAAAACTACTAGTGAGTCTGGCATTTCTCTTATTTTGTATAGTGATCATCAAGGAGCACTGGAAAGCGAGAATAAGGAAGAGCTTTTTGAATTGGATTCACATTCACGTCAACACATTAATGACTTAAAGCATGAATTGGCCATCACGCAGGACAAATTGAAAGAAAGTCATGATGCTTTAGATGAATCTAAAGACGATATAACCTCTTACAACGAAGAATTAATATCGGGTAATGAAGAACTGCAAAGTACAAATGAGGAGCTACAATCAGTTAATGAGGAACTGCAGACTGTAAACAGTGAACATCAGTTGAAAATTAAAGAATTGGCAGAGGCAAATGATGACTTAAACAATTTTTTTAAAGGCACTGTTAACGGACAGCTTTATATTGACAATGATCTGATCTTACGCAAATTTACTTCTCCGGCTACCAGGCAAATAAACCTGAAAAATAGTGATGTAGGTAGACCGTTAAGCGATATTTCCACCAAAATAAAAGAATCTACACTTATTCATGACATTCAAGATGTTATTGAATCTACAAATGAAATTATTAAAGAAGTAGAAACCAATGACGATCACTGGTACCAAATGGTGATCACCCCTTACTTTAAGGAACACGAAGAAATCTATGATGGTGTTATTGTCACTTTTAATGATATAACACAATTAGAAAAAACACAGCATAGGTTATCTCGCATCAATGAAGATCATAATACTTTTATATACTCTGTTTCCCATGATTTAAGAGGACCACTGTCCAGTTTACAAGGATTAGTTTCTTTTTTAACAGACTCAGAAAAAGCCGAAAGTATCGGGACTGAAAAAATAATGGAGATGATTCAAACCTCCATTAAAAACCTTTTAGAGACTATTGATGAACTATCCGATATTGCTAAAATTGAAAACGAAATAGAAAACTGCGAACCTGTTGATATAGAAGAAGTATATGAGGAAATAAAAATTGGTATGCATGGACTGATCAATAAAACTAAAACCAATATAATTTGTGATTTTGAAGAGCATACTATATTCTTTTCCAAGAAAAATTTGAGAAGTGTATTGTCAAACTTAATCAATAATGCTATTAAATATAGGTCTCCCGAAAGAGAGCCAGAAATCATCATAAGCTCTAAAAAGGAAAATGACTATGTGTTATTATCCGTGCAGGATAATGGATTAGGAATGGAAGCTGATAAAATTGAGGAGATATTTAATGTTTTTAAAAGAAGACATAATCATGTTGAAGGATCAGGCGTAGGCTTATATTTAGTGAAAAAAATTGTTACCAACGCAGATGGTGAAATTTCAGTAGAAAGTGAGTTAGGTAAAGGCTCAACTTTTAATGTGTATTTTAAAAGTGAATCCTATGAGCATAACACAAAGGAAAAGTATAAATTTTCCGAAGCAAAAAAAGAAAAAGTTCAAGCCTGATTATTCATAATAACATTATGGGTGATTTCTTGATAATAATGAGTAGAAAATATACTGATGAATGGGCACAGGCAGGATAAATGAAGACGTTTGAGAAATTAAGTCTTCATTTTCCGGCATAGCCTGCCTCGTTTTTACGGGGACGGCTATTAATCGAACTCAGATTAGCAGGAAAAAAGTCAAAATTGCCCACAATAATTCAAAGGAATTATATTCCAAAACATGTATTTTATTTCCTCTTGTTTTCCTCGGTAAAATTTATAAAGTGCATTTTATTGATTTAAAAGCACTTTTTTATTGTTTTAAGCTGTCCCAGAAAGTAGAAATAAGCATTAAATCGTCATTCTTTGTGTTTTTATTGCACTTTTAATGCTTCATACTTTTTCCAATGATGAAAAAGTATGTCAGCCAGATTCTGACCAGCTATTGGCTGGCAAAAAATCTAGGTAAAATGATGCTCCAACCCACAAAAGCCAACGCTGGCTCGCCATTTTACCCTCCAGCCCGCTTTTTTCGTTTAGGGCGAAAATGCGGGAGTTAACCATCAAATAAATCTGGTTTTATCAAATCCTAATTTAGGCTCTGTTTAAATTGTTTCTGGCCCCTTTTAAATTAATTTCTTTTTACTTTAATTAACTATGGTGTCCCAGCGAGGAAAGCAGGGAAAAGTCAAAATTGCCCACAATAATTCTAATTCAAAGGAATTATATTCCAAAACATGTATTTTATTTCCTATCTTTCTGTAAGATTCAAGAATCCATACAGAAAAGTTTTGCCTCAAAAAAAACATAATGATTGAATGAGGCCCTTAATAATTTTCTAAAGGCTCATAATACCCGCTGAACCTTGCTGAGAAAATTTAAAAAGGTATAGCACTTTAAGAAAATCACATTTGACCCAAAAGAAATGACAAAATCTGATTTAAACAAAAGCTGTTACATTATAGCAATCGGAGCCTCCTCAGGAGGAGTGGAAGCCATTCACACCCTTTTCGATAACACGCCAATAGATAACGTTTCTTATATTATTATACAGCATCTGTCCCCCGATTATAAAAGTTTTATGGCAGATTTACTGGAAAAACACAGCAAATTGAAGATTAGTGAAGTTGAAAACGGAATGTTTGTAAAGCCCAACCACGTATATACGATTCCGAAGGAGAAAAACATGACTATCCAAAATAAAACACTCTACTTAACGGATAGCAAAAGAAATGAAGCGAATACCGCTGTTGATATCTTCTTAAACTCTCTTGCAGAAGATCAAAAAGAAAAAAGTATAGCTGTCATTCTTTCCGGCATGGGCCAAGACGGAACAAAAGGAATTGCAGCCATTAAAAAGAATGGCGGAATGGTAATCGTACAGGACCCATCAAGTGCTAAATCTCCCAGTATGCCCCTTAGCGCAATTGAATCAGGAAATGCGGATGCTATTCTGGAGCCTCGCTTAATCCCAGAAGAAATAATTTCTTTTCTAAAACGTGAGGAGCTTAAGGCCAAATTAACGGAAGAAGTCAATCAAGGCGATGAAGACAAGCTTTCTGAAATCCTCAATTTGGTAAAGAAACACACCCCATTAGACTTTACAGATTATAAACGCCCTACTATTATCAGACGAATAGTAATTAGGATGACTCAAAATAAGATTGGCAACCTAAAAGACTATATCAATTATATTAAGGAGAATACAGATGAACTCGAGATTTTAGCAAAGGAATTCCTTATTAGTGTAACAAAATTTCTCAGAGACAAAGAAGCCTATGAAGTTTTAAAAGAAAAGGTAATCCCTGAAATTGTCAAAAATAAACTGATGGTGGATACCCTTAAAATATGGGTAGTGGGATGCGCCACCGGAGAAGAAGCCTATTCTATAGCGATTTTGGTAAATGAGCATCTTATAGAACAGAAAAAAAATCTTGAAGTAAAGATTTTTGCCAGTGATATTGATAAGGGAGCTTTGGCCGTTGCCTCCAAAGGAGTTTACACTTCAAAGATTCAAAATGATGTTCCGGATGATTTACTTGAAAAGTATTTTATAAAAGAAAACCAAAACTATAGAATCAGGGACAATATTAGGAAAATGATTATTTTTGCTGATCATGATATCGTAAAGCAACCCCCTTATGGAAAAATTGACTTAATCAGTTGCCGTAACTTTTTGATTTATATCAATCCAATCTTACAGAATAAAATCCTCTCTTCCTTACATTTTTGTCTTAACCCCAGCTCTTATTTATTCTTAGGGCCAAGTGAAAGTTTAGGGGATGTTAGAAAATCATTTTCTACGGTAGATAAGAAATGGAGAATATTCAAAAGCCTGGAAACTCGTAAATATCTCAGAGACACCACATACAGTACTCCAGGATTATCTTTGCGTGAAATCCCCTCAAAAAAGTATTCCGCCTTAGAAAAAAGAAATACTGAAAATGATCTAAGCGAAATTCAAAATCATGATATACTGGAAAAAATGGGATTTGAGGGTGGCATTTATGTAGATTCGGATTTCTCTATTTTGGAAACTTATGGGAATTACGAAAAATATTTATTGCCTAAATTTTTCAATTTCAATTTACTTGAAATGCTTCCTAATGAGCTCTCCATTGCCACTTCTGTATGCTTAAGAAAAGCCATCAGAAATCAAAAAAACAACAGTATATCTAATGTGAAATTCACAAAGAATGATGAAACACAAGCTATTGATATACTTGTAATCCCTTTCAATGAAGCAACAGATGACAAGCCTACTATTTTGCTTGTGTTGTACAGTGATCATCAGGAAGAAACAGAAATAAGCACTGAAAACAATGAATCCTTTGAAATAGATGCACACGCAATTCAGCACATTCATGATTTAGAACATCAACTTTCTAAAACTCAGGAAAAACTGGAAAAAAGTTATGAGGCTTTAGATGAATCCAATGATAATATCTCCTCATATAACGAAGAATTAATATCGAGCAATGAAGAACTACAAAGCACAAATGAGGAGCTACAATCGGTTAATGAGGAACTGCAGACTGTAAATAATGAATATCAGTTGAAAATGAAGGAACTGGCAGAGCTTAATGATGACTTAAACAATTTTTTTAAAGGTACTGTTAACGGGCAACTTTATATTGATAAGGATATGATCTTGCGTAAATTCACCCCTCCTACCACTAAGCAAATAAATCTAAAACACAGTGATATAGGTAGGCCATTAAGCGATATTTCTACCAAAATAAAGGTACCTACACTTATTGATGACATAGAGGGGGTTATACAGTCCTCCAGTGAGATTGAAAAAGAAATTCAAACACTTGATTACAGATGGTATCAGATGGTGATCACGTCTTATTTTAAGGAGAAAGAAAGCATCTATGATGGGGTTATCGTTACCTTTAATGATATAACCAATTTGAAGAAAATACAACATAAGCTTTCTCACATAAATGAAGAGCATAACACTTTTATTTACTCCGTTACTCATAATTTTAAAGGGCCATTAGCAAATATAAAATCTATAATATCGAATTTAAAAAAATCAGAAAAATCTGCTGATAAAAAAATGATGGGATTGCTTGAAAAATCAATCAACAATCTTGCTGAAACGATTGATGAGTTATCTGATATTGCCAAAATTGAAAGTAACTTAGAAGATAGTGAAGATGCTAATATTAAAGAACTATTTAAAGACGTTAAAATTAGTCTTCAGGAAGAATTAAAAAAGTCCAATGCTACTATAATTTGTGACTTTAAGGAATCTTCTATTCGCTTTTCCAAGAAAAATTTAAGAAACATTCTGTTCAACCTGCTTAGCAATGCGATAAAATATAGAGATTTTGAAAGAGATCCTGAAATTACCATTAGCACAGAGAAAGAAAATGACTATACGGTATTATCCGTAAAGGATAACGGACTAGGAATTAAAGAAGATAAAATAGGGAAGATATTTAATATTTTTAAAAGAGTTCATAATCATGTAGAAGGCTCAGGTGTAGGGCTATTTTTAGTGAAAAAAATTATTGAAAATGCAGAAGGTGAAATTTCAGTGGAAAGCGAGCTAGGTAAAGGCTCAACTTTTAAGGTTTATTTTAAAAGCTAAGCCATAATCACCTGTTTTCTGATGAAGAATTTCGTTTGAGTGTTAAATAAAAGCTTAGGAGTTTTTCTTACTCCTTAATATAAGCTTTTCATTCTGGCTATGCGACACCCCTCAAGTAACACCCCTGTAGTCCCCTTCTATGTTGTAATCCTAGCAAATAGCACAAAAAATTCCAATAAAAGCATTATTTTTATTATTACAAGTCTGAAGAGGACATAGCTCTGCTGGAGAGCAACTAATAGCAATAAGACTTGTGGCT
>NZ_JAGXGF010000009.1 GCF_024636815.1 Marivirga sp. | reverse complement strand
TTGTCTTTCCTCGATATAGCTCGCTATATCTTCTAAAAGACGCCTTGTCTATTTAATTTTATGAAAATCTGAATTTCCAAATTAGAGTCGAACTCAGGTCAGTAGGGGGCCCGAAATAGCTTGCGCCCAATTGTAGCTGGAAATAAAATCCTGGGGTGCAATCTGCAAATGCATCTGAAAGCTAGTATTACAGGCTTCAATTAATACCGAATCATGTATAATGGATAGCTCATCTATCCCTCTGATATGAAGATCGATATCTTTACCCCTCTGTGCCTTAATCATGTCGTTTAGGGCATAATATCTGGGACTCGGAGTCATAAACTCCATTTCCCAGTTCATTCTTGGAGATAGTGGGTAATATACCAGCCAAAAGAACACGATCACCGTATTGTTGGCAATTTCACCTGCCTTATTAAGCTACATATTCAGCGTTTGCTCATAATCGCTGAAGCATTTTCCTTTTAACTCAAGAGGATCAAGATTGATTTCCAGATTATAGCGTGCTAGTTCTGTTGTGAAATGAGAGTCATTAATACCTGCTAATACTTCTACTGATTTTTTCGAGGGACGCCAGTTGTCTGTTACCAAACAAAACTCTTGTTCAGCACCTATTCTGGTAATATTATCTTCGATTAGCCCCTGATCAAGCATAGTTTCGAGCGACTTAATATCTGTAAGCAAATGTTCAATAAATTCTGCTCTTAACTCATGGCTTAACCCAGTATTTACATTATGATCTCCTATACTTTATATGGATTGTTTTAACTAAATATATGTATTTTACAATACAAAAGGAATCGTCAAATAAAAAAACAAAGGATTATTTTGGAGAAAATAATCTTTGTAGTGAGGAATATTTTTTCAAAATAGAGTTCATAGCAAAGTTCGTATTACTTAACCATTCAATTTTATTGATTCTCCGACCCTATAGGGAAATATTTCTTGAAGGAATAGTTTTTTTAGTTAATTTTAGGCAATAACGGTAAAATGAAGCTATCGTTAAGTTAAAGTATGTAAGCTAGTTTGGAATTATTTTACTAAAGCATGCATTTCCTTTAAATTATAAAATTTGATAAATTCGAATCTATTAATATTTTTTTAGAAATTTAAAACAATAAGCTAAGGGGTCTGTTTATACAATAAAATTTTTAATTATTATTCATTTTTTAAACTATAGAACATGTTATCTCACCTCGTTTACGTAAGCGTAAGAAAAAAAGAATGCACAGATGAAGAAATTGATAAAATTTTGGCTGCGTGTAAAAGAAATAATCCAAAACTAGATATTACTGGAGTATTGCTCTATTCGAAAACTCACTTTTTACAATATCTTGAAGGAGATTATAAAGAAATAAGTGGTCTTTATGAAAAAATCAAATCTGATGATAGGCATAAAAATGTAGTGCTAATCACTACCGGACCAATTAAAGAACGTACTTTTCCAAGTTGGGAAATGGGTGCGAAAGAAATCAATGAAGATAAAGTGGCATTTCAAACAGATCTTACCGAAGCGGAGGCCAAAACATTCCAGGATATTATAGCAGGAAAAGATCAGGAAGGAAATAGATCAATACAGTTAATCAAGAAATTTTTCAAATAAATATGGATATAGCTAAAGAAGAAGTAGAAAGAAAAATAAAGGATGTTAACGCTATAGAATTTGGAGATAACGTTGAAGACGTTTCATCAAGTTTATTAATAGTGATGACACTCTTTGAAGTAGATGATGATCCCCAAGTAATCAAGGCTTGTAAATACAAGTTATTTGAAGGAATTTCCCTATTGAAAAAATTTGGTGATGAATCGAAAGCCAAAGAAATAGAGAATAAGATAAAAGAATAAACAGATTTTATCTGAAATTTTCATTTTAAGATTCCAAAATTTCAGACTTAATTATTAGTAAAATAGCCCTATGTTTTTAGGGCTATCTTTTTTTAGTTTCACTCCTTCAAACACCAACTGATACAATTCATCAATCCTCCATGTTTACCCACTGCATCAATATTTATGGGGATGATTTTTCTTTTAGGAAAGCTTTTCTTTATGATCTCCAAAGCTTCTTTATTTCTCTGTTTTGGGTGATTGAAAATAGGAAATAAAATAACATCCGCTATTTCTAAGAAATTCACATAAACACCAATTGCAGAATAGTGATTTTCTGAATTATCCTCAAAAAAAGGTAAGTCAATATAGTTAAATTGATGCTTTTTTAATATCTGCTCAATACTTTCTCTTATGGGTTTATATTCTTCACTTAATCTATTTCCAATCAGCGTATTTTCATTAACAAACCTTAACATGCCATCAGCATGACCGGTCATATCATCTTTTTCAGTATGAGCCTTGATTACAATCACTTCTGTTTGTAAATCCTCAGCAATTCTTTTATATAATAAATCATGATCATTTTTATAAATATGATTCTCCTTAACCACGCGGTCTGTTATGATAACTTTATCTTTCCATTTCACTATATTTCCGCCATCTAAATTGATATTATGTTCTGAAAAATGAGTTCTTAAATTATTTGCCTTTATCACCTTTTTAGGTTCTGTCCATTTGGCTCTCACTTCATAGCTCGGTTGGTATCGAAATTTTATAAGCCTTTTATCCGCAGTCTGTATGGGCATATAATCTCTGGCCCACTCGTCTTTGGTTTCTTTTAATAGTTTGATTGTGATATAATCAAAAGGCGCAAGGGCATCAGAAATCCTCTGAAATTCTTCAGGGAAGTTTTCTTTAAGCTTTTCGGAAAAATAGACGGTATTGCATTCAGTATCTAAGATCATATTCTAAAGTTAATTAATCAAAATTTCCCAACCCATTAGCCCTTGATTATTTTCAATATCTCTAACTTTCAGGCTTTTTTCTTTATCTAAATTTGATTTTAAAATTCAAAGAAATAATCTGAAAATGACAGGGCTTATGATAAAATCAATTTAATAATATTGATCCTATTTTTATGTAAAATCTCAAATACACCATTTATTTATTTTAACCCATCCATCGGAATACCGTATCTTTGAGAATGGCAAAAACCAAGAAATATACAGAAGGAAAAATTTTAAATTCCTTGGTAAGTCTGGCTTTTCCTATCATCATGGCCAATGTATTGCAAACGGCCTATCAATTAATCGATACTTTTTGGTTAGGTAGATTAGGTGCTAATGCAGTGGCAGCTGTAAGTTTAAGTTTCCCTATTCTGTTTTTGGTTTTAGCATTAGGTGGAGGTTTGACACTAGCTGGAACCGTAATGGTTTCTCAACATAAAGGAGCAGAAAATCAGGTGAAAGTAAATTATGCTTCTTCACAAACCGTGATGGTCATATTTTTTATTTCAATTTTATTAGCTGCAGTAGGCTATTACTCTGCTGAACCCTTAATGAAAATCGTAGGGGCGGGGCCTGAAATCTTAAAGGAATCCATCAGCTATTTCCAGGTTTCATCTTTTGGATTTGTATTCCTATTTATGTTTTTCGTATTCCAATCGCTTATGCGAGGGATTGGAAATGTTTACCTTCCTATGTTCATCATTTTAGGAACAGTTTTCTTGAATTTAGTTTTAGACCCACTCTTTATTTTTGGTTGGGGGCCAATAGAAGGAAATGGAGTTGCTGGAGCAGCAATAGCCAGTGTTTTTACTCAAGGCATTTCAGCTGTTATCGGGATGGCGATTCTTTTTAAAGGAAAACGTGGAATCAAAGTTAAGTTTACCCATATGAGATGGGATTTCCCTTGGGTAAAGAAATTATTCGAATTAGGAATCCCTTCCAGCTTAGACCAATCAAGCAGAGCTGCAGGCATGACTTTTATGATTATGTTGGTAACCAGTTTCGGAAGTGAAGTGGTTGCAGCCTATGGAGTAGGAGCTAGAGTTTTGAGTTTGGTGGTGGTACCCGCATTAGGATTTGCCATTGCGACCACCAGTTTGGTAGGACAAAATATTGGAGCTAATAAACTCAAAAGAGCAGAGAAAATAGGGGATTTAAGTAATAAAATTGGCTTTTTCGGGTTGACGGCTATTGGCATTTTATTATTTGTTTTTGCAGAACCGATCACCGCTTTTTTTATTCCTAATGATCCAACGGTAATTAAAAATGGGGCTTTATTTATAAAAATCATGGCGCCAAGTTTTGGATTGCTAGGTGTTCAGCAAATTCTGAATGGTGTTTTTAATGGAGCAGGTTTTACGCAAGCTTCCATGTTGATTTCTATTTTTAGTTTATGGATAGTGCGTTTCCCAACAGCATTTATGTTGTCTAATAAAACCTCTTTGGGATTTGAAGGTATTTGGTGGTCCTTTCCAATTTCTAATTTTCTGGCTGCTATTTTAGCCTTTGCTTACTATAAAATGGGCTATTGGAAACTGAGAGTGATTAAAAAGAGAAACGAGCTATAGATCGGTTGACAATACTCAATTAAAGGGACAATGAACAGAATGTTGAGTAAAAGTCAGTACCGCAGGTCAGTCCAGCATCCTTCACCCTACATCCAACTTCCAAACTTTAATACCTCAACACATGCCAACCTACTTCTAACAAAAATTTGTAGATTTGCGCTAAAATAAATAGTAAAAATGAGCAAACAGAAACCTTCTATACCTAAAGGAACCCGTGATTTTGGACCAGCCGAAATGGCCAAAAGACATTTTATTCTGGATACCATTAAAAAGGTCTACCAAAAATATGGATATGCACCTATAGAAACTCCAGCAATGGAGAACTTGAGCGTATTGCAAGGAAAATATGGAAATGAAGGCGATCAATTGCTTTTTAAAATATTGAATTCAGGGGATTTTCTTTCTAAAACTAATGAAGGAGATCTTAATGACTCTAAAACATTACAACCTAAAATATCCGAAAAAGGTCTTAGATATGATTTAACAGTACCTTTTGCCCGCTTTGTGGTAATGAATCAGCATAATTTGACTTTTCCATTTAAGCGATACCAGATTCAGCCCGTATGGAGAGCAGATCGTCCGCAAAAAGGAAGGTACAGAGAGTTTTTTCAATGTGATGCGGATGCCATTGGAACTAACTCCATGCTTTGCGAGGCGGAAATTGTATTAATGATACAGGAAGTTTTCAAAACCTTGCAAACTAAAAAAGCCAGTAGCTTAGATTATGCTATCAAAATCAATAATCGGAAAATACTATCCGGCATAGTGGAAGTGATGGGTGCTGCAGGTAAGGAAACGGATTTTGCAGTAGCTATTGATAAATTAGATAAAATAGGAGAGGAGAAGGTAAAAGAGGAGCTAATAGAAAGAGGCTTTGCTCAAAATTCTATTGATACTTTATCGCCTTTATTTACTTTAAGTGGAGATAATACAGAGCAACTTAATTTTTTAAAAGAGTTTCTAAAAAACTCTGAAATCGGACAAAAAGGATTAGCAGAGCTCAGCGAAGTATTTGAAATTCTGGAATCTTTTGGTGCAAAAGTGCCACAGCTAGAATTAGATGTTACCTTAGCTCGTGGTCTTTCTTATTATACAGGAGCTATATTTGAAGTGAAATCCAAAAATGTAGAAATGGGCAGTATATGTGGAGGAGGAAGATATGATGGTTTAACCGATACTTTTGGATTGCCAGATGTTTCTGGTGTTGGTATTTCATTTGGAGTTGATCGTATTTATGATGTACTGGAAGAGCTGGATTTATATCCGGAAAATGCAGAAAGCAGCACCGAGGTTTTGATGGTGAGTTTTGATGAGGATAGCTGGAAATATTGTTTGAAGGTATTGCACAGATTAAGAACAGCTAACGTAAAAGCTGAACTTTACCCGGAACCGCTTAAGCTGAAAAAGCAAATGAAATACGCTAACGACAAGCAAATTCCATATGAAATTTTAGTAGGCTCGGAAGAAATGAAAACAGGCAATTTAACTTTCAAAAACATGAAGGAGGGAACGCAAGAAAGCTTAAATGCTGAAAGCATTTTAAAACGATTTTTAGGATATGAGTAATTTTTTTGTACTTGGTGAGCACGACCTAACGCTTGCTGAAATAAGAACAATTTTAGCCGAAAATAAAAAGCTAAAATTAGCGGATAAGGCCGTGAACGCAATTGTGAATTGTCGGAAATTTTTAGACGAGTATATACAGTCTTCCGAAGCCCCAATTTACGGGATCAATACAGGTTTTGGTTCACTTTACAGTCGAAACATTTCCAAAGCTGATTTGGAGCAATTACAATCTAATTTGGTCATGTCGCATGCTTGCGGAACGGGTCCTGAGATTGACAAACGTATAGTGAAAATTATGCTGTTGCTTAAAATCCAATCTTTGTCTTATGGGCACAGTGGTGTTCAATTGGCAACGGTGGAACGCTTATTGGATTTCTATAATGAAGATATTCTTCCTGTTATATACGAATCAGGCTCTTTGGGCGCCTCTGGTGATTTGGCACCCTTAGCACATTTATCATTGCCGCTAATCGGAAAAGGAGAAGTCTATTTAAATGAAGAAAAAATTAGTGGAGAAAAGTTGTTAGCCAAAATGAAATGGGACCCTATTCATCTTAAAGCAAAAGAAGGCTTAGCTTTATTGAATGGGACTCAATTTATGAATGCTTTTGGTGTTCATGCCATTCTAGCTTCTGAAGATATTTTCAATTGGGCAAATACCATTGGGGCCTTATCCTTGGATGCTTTTGATGGGCGACCTGAACCATTTGATTCTAAGATTCATTTAATTAGAAATCAGGATGGGCAAAAAATAGTTGCTCAAAAGATTTTGGAGTTACTTAATGGAAGCGAAATTATTAAGCAGAACAAAGTTCATGTTCAAGACCCTTACAGTTTTAGGTGCATACCGCAAGTCCATGGAGCTAGTTTTGATGCCATCAATTATGTTAGAAACATTGTAAGTAAAGAACTAGCAGGAGTTACGGACAACCCTAATATTTTCCCTGAAGAAGGTGAGATTATATCAGGAGGAAATTTTCATGGACAACCATTGGCACTATCTATGGATTTTTTAGCCATTGCATTAGCTGAATTAGGAAGTATTTCAGAAAGAAGAACCTATCAATTGATTTCTGGAAGCAGAGGCTTGCCTGACTTCCTGGTGATGAACCCGGGATTAAATTCTGGTTTGATGATTCCACAATATAGTGCGGCTAGTTTAGTAAGCCAAAGTAAACAATTGTGTTCTCCAGCTTCTGTTGATAGCATAGTTTCATCAAACGGACAAGAAGATCATGTTAGTATGGGAGCAAATGCAGCTACTAAACTTTATAAAGTGGTTGAAAATACCTATCAAATATTAGCCATAGAATTAATAAATGCTTCCCAAGCCCTAAAATTTAGGCGACCACTCAAAACAAGTTCATATTTAGAAGAAATAATTCGTAATTTTAGGGAAGAAGTTGCGTTAGTAGAAGATGATCGAATTTTACATGATGATATTGTAAAGGCTGTTCATTTTATTAAAAATCAAAAAGCTTGAAAAAGATAATCCTAACTATATTAATTGCATTTTGCTGCTTTGGCTTGTGGGCTCAAGGTAGCTTCCCAAGTGAAAACGGTTTGTTTACTGTGAATTATTTGAAGGGATGCGAATTTACTGAGATTGAAGTTACGCTTAATGCTGCCACAGGAACTCCTTTTCTATGTTTTGATGCAGATTTATCTGATCTTGCTTCTAATAATGATTGCTTTGGTAATCCGGCTCAGACGGCTGATGATTTTAGATTCACCTATCAGGAAGCTGGCATCTATAATATTTTATTTCTTAGACAATTATCCAATACTCAGGTTTATGATAGTATTACAATAGAAATCATAGAGCCATCTACTCCTTATGTTTCTCTTTCAAATTGTGGGGCCGAACTTATTTTAGATTTAGATGCTCAACAAGAAAGGTTTGATTTTTATACTGTCGATTTTGGAGATGGTAGTGCACCACAGGAATATTCTATAAATGCATTCCCATTTTCCTATCAATATGCAGATCCTACTCAAGAATATCTACTTACTGTTACGGGCTCTTTAAATAATACGGGTAATAATAATTGTGGTAGTAATATTTTTACCAAAACTTTTATTCCTGAAGATCAAAATGAGGACGCAGGGGCTATAAATAGAATTGAAATTTTATCTGAAAATAGTTTTGAAATTGATTATGAGCTCAATGATAATCAGATATATCAACTGCAATTGAAGCAAAATGAGAATGGTAATTATCAAACGGTCAACACTTTTTCTGGGGAGGAATTAGGAACCTATATTTTTCAAAACAGAAATTTGGATAATAACTTCTATTGCGCCAGAATTATAACAGTCAGCCAGTGTAATGGTGATGAATTAATTTCAAATGAGGTCTGTACCATAAGATTTTCAGCCAAAGCAGAATTAGATGGAAATTTAATGGATTGGAATCATTTCATTTTTCAAAATTCTGAGCTGTTAAAAAATGGAGAAGTGATTCATACGGGTAATGCTCCTTTTCTGGATGAGAATGTACTATGCGGACAATCTGACTTATATCAGGTTATTGCTACTGATGCAAGGGGTATAGAAATAGTATCTCTACCAAAGGAAATCACCGCAATTACGGGGTCTCCTAGCATTCCAATTAGTCAAATTGCTACTAATGTTTTATCAGACTCTGAGCTTGAGCTTACGTGGGAGTTACCTCAGGGACTTCAGCCAGAGAGGTTTGTTATTTACAAAAAAAGGAATCTTAACGATGAGTTTTTTGAAGTAGACACTTCATCAAATACCACTTATGTTGATCAAGGAACGGCTTTTTATGATAGGATTTTTTATTATTCTATTGCTTATGTAAATAGTTGTGGAGGTATTTCGCCTTTATACACAACAGCGCCAAATATTTTATTAAAAGTGAGTCAGAAGGAGTCGGTCATAAATTTTGTTTGGAATTCCTTTACAGGCTTTGATTCACTTTTTAGTGAATATAGAATAGTGAAATATGATGAGAACATGAATGTTCTGGATGAGAATATTCTTGGAGAAGATGAATTCTATAATGAAAACATTGCCCAAAGCGATGATCAATTAGCTTTTTATCAAGTTGAAGCATATTCTGATAATGGATTAATTGCTTATTCTAATTTGTTGAGATATAAAATCCCTTCAAGCTTTTTTGTTCCTACTGCATTTACCCCAAATCAAAACTCGTTAAATGAAGAAATTAAAGTAGTTGGAAAGTTCATAGAAGAGGTGGAATTTAGTGTTTATAATAGATGGGGCACTTTAATTTTTAGATCTAACTCACTGGAAATAGGTTGGGATGGTTATTTAAAAAACCGACCTGCGCCAGAAGGAACTTACAGTTACATTGTGCGTGTAAAAGATAAATACGGAGAAGAGTATTTTAAGAGTGGTGTTTTTAATTTAATAAGATAGATATGTTTGACATGATGAAAATGATGGGGCAGATTAAAGAAGTACAGGGCAAAGTAAAAGAGGCTCAGGAAAATTTAGTGCACATCACAGCAGAAGGAGAAGCCGGAGCTGGAATGGTAAAAGCTAAAGTAAATGGTAAAAAACAAGTGGTAAGTATTGAAATTGATAGTTCATTAGTAAATGAAAATGATAAAGAAATGATTCAAGACCTGACTGTAGCTGCTGTAAATAAGGCTATGGAAGAAGTGGATGTATTGGCTAAAGAAGAAATGCGAAAAGCTACTGATGGAGCCCTTCCAAATATTCCTGGAATGGATTTAGGTAATATGTTCAATGGCTGATAGCGTTGCAGTAGTCATACTAAATTTTAACGGCAGGAATTATCTGGAAAAATTCCTGCCGAATGTAATTCAAAATTCTAGTCCTCATGAGGTAATCATTGCTGATAATGCTTCTACTGATGATTCAATCGATTACCTCAGAACTTCTTTTCCTGAAATAAAGCTTATTGAGATCCCTGAAAACTTAGGGTATTCAGGCGGATATAATTATGCTTTAAAGCAAATCAAAACGGAATATTATATTTTATTAAATTCTGATGTCGAAACTACTCCTAATTGGATTGATCCAGTAATTCGCTTAATGAAGCAAAATGAAAATATAATAGCATGCCAACCTAAAATTAAATCTTATCACCTTAAAGAATATTTTGAATATGCCGGAGCTGCAGGAGGCTTTATAGATCACTTGGGTTATCCTTTTTGTAGGGGTAGGATTTTCTCACATTTGGAAAAAGACCTAGGGCAGTATGATGATAATATTCCTGTCTTTTGGGCCACGGGGGCTTGTCTATTTGTTCATTCAAAGTCTTTTCATGAGTTAGGCGGTTTGGATGAAAAGCTTTTTGCCCATATGGAAGAAATAGATTTTTGCTGGCATGCAAAAAATGAGGGGTATGAAATTTATTATTGTGGAGAAAGTACGGTTTATCATGTGGGGGGAGGTACTTTGAAAGCTGAGAGCCCACTTAAAACTTACCTAAATTTTAGAAATAACTGGCTTTTGCTCTACAAGAATCTAAGTAAAGAAGAATTTGAATCTATCCGAAAAAGAAGAAGGCTCTTAGATGCATTAGCTGCTATTCAGTTTGTGGCTAAAGGTAAAAAAGCCAATGCAAATGCTATTCTAAAAGCTCATCGGGATTTTAAAAAGATGAAAAAGGATTATCAGCATGGTCAAGATTCTGGATTAAAGCATGTTGAGGTTTTTAAAGAGTCAATCATTAAATCTTTTTTTGTAAAAGGAAAGAAAAAGTTCTCGGAATTGAATTTTTAGATTATTGTATTCAATTACATTCTAAATTATAGAAGTTAGCCATTTCCTCAGGAGTTTCAAAAAAGCGATGTTTCATTTTTACAACCAATTCAGGACAATCAGCAAACAAATTGGCTAGATGTTTTTTCTTAAATCCGAAAATTCCCTGTGTAACCCGAATCATTTCTTTGGAATTCTTTTTTTTGAAAAACGGAATAGCTTCTTCATAACCGCTATCAGGATCTCTAAATTCATCCCAATATAATTTTACATTTCCATCAATAGACAGTCGCATAAAAACTTTTTCGCCTTCTCCGTAAGTGCTGATATGAAAGACAGAAAATAATTTGGTATAACTATCATACCATATAGATTCATATACCTTATTTCCAGTTGTGTACGAGTTTAGATCTTTAGGGCCATATCTTTTGTCGAAAATCCAAAAGCCTTTCATTTTTACTTTATCGAATATTTTCCCAAAAGGCTCAGGGCTTCTGTCCCTTAACTGACCGTAAATCGTATCATTCTGAATTGTGACTACAAAACCATTCTGATATTTTGATTGGCCTAAAACAGAGGGTGAAAATATGCCACTAAATAAAATAAAAGAAATGATTAATAAGGGTCTCATTTAATGGATTGTTGGACCAATCTCATAACATCATCAATCTTAGAATTATCAATCCATCTGGTGACTACTACCAAATCATTTGCTTTATCGATGATTATATAATTTCCACCGAAACCAGCTGCATAATAAACTTCTTTAGAAACTCCTCCCCATGTTTCTTGGCTGTTATTCCACCATAAGTAACCATAATCAGGATTTGCTTCAGAAGATTTTTGAACACTTTTCACCCAATCTTCAGATATTAATAGTTGTTCTTTCCATTTTCCGTTTCTTAAAAATAGTAATCCAAAACGTGCATGATCAAGTGTATTAATAAAAATTCCACCACCGAAATGCCCTCCACCGCTTACAGATTGAACTTGTAATCCATCCACATTTACATAAGAATTATGATAACCTAACCATCTCCAGGTTGTAGAAGCACCAATGGGATCCATGACTTCATCTTTTAAAACTTGCGGGAGTGATTTTCTCCAAACTTGCAAAAGGGAGTAAGCCAAAACATTCACTCTTACATCATTATACTTATAATGAGAACCAGGTTCATGTAATTCTCTTGCTCTCCAGTCATCAGTGTCCCCGTCTCTTGGTGGCCTATCTGCCCAATCATAAAGGCCAAATTGTTGTCCGGACCAATCGGAAGATTGAGTAAGTAAATGATCCCAGCTAACTTTTTTATTATGATCGCCATCGAAAGTACCATCCCAAACATAATTATAAACCTTGTCATCAATATTATGTATTAGGTTTTGATCTATTGCCAAGCCTGCCATAGTTGAAAGATAACTCTTCGCAACACTAAAGGTCATATCAACTCTATTGACATCTCCCCATTCAGCCACTATATATCCATTTTTAATAATCAATCCTGCAGGACCTCCTCTTTCTTTCGTTTCGCCTAAAATCTCAAAATTAGGTTCTCTTGAAAATGCTTCAATTATTGCAATCTTCAAATTTCTATTAACAGCGTTTTCATTTTGGCTTGCTATGCTGACTGCACTATCCAGTAACTCTTGATTCATTTTTAACGACTTGGCTGATTTCCTCTTCCATTCCTGCTCAGGATAATATTGCCCGAAAGAGGTGATTGAAAAGAAGATTAGATAAATACTTAAAGTATAGATTACTTTCATAATAACTTGAAATTTAAATTACGATATGAAATTTATCATTTTAAATTTAAATAAACAGACATGTTAGTATTTTAAATAATATGAAATGAAGTATTATTAGAAATATTCAATTATATGAATAGGATAAATAATTTTAATAAATGTAAATAATATAACTTTTCCGTTAATACATGTCTAATAAATATTAATTTTTATTATAAAACATTACATATTATCTAATTCCTTTTTACTTTAATTTACAGCTTGTTTTTCTAAAAAATCAGATATTCAAAACAGAGTCTTACAAAATATTTATTCACAAAAATTTTATTTTACAATAATAAAATTCGTATAATTGTGATTAAATGAGTTGAAAAATCCGATAAATTGACCAAAACCTATTATAAGATGTTAATGATTTTCAAAAAAGAACATGAAAGTAGCTTCGATTTCCTTTCTTTAAAAATATCACATCTTTATAATGTACTTACATCTTTTAATAAAGTATTTAAAACTTCTTCAATTATGTTGTTGGAGGATTATCAATTTAGATGACCTTTAAAGTTAAATAGTAAATATCAGAATAATTATAATTTTATTTTTACACTGGATAAGGTATTCAGTGACTCTTTTCACGAAAACTAAATGAAATGAATACAATTTTTACGAAACTAAATTTACTAGTCATAGGATGCTTGTTTTTAGCAAGTTCTGTAATGGCTCAAACAATCCAACAAAAGGCAAGAATTACGAATCAATACAATAAACAAGTATTGATGGATCTTGAACAAACTTTTTCAGCTAAAGCCAAAAAAGAAAAACAAGAAGCAGTTCAAATGGCTCAGCAAAAGGGCTGGGAAGTAAAAATCAATTTAGAAGACGGTCGTTATGCTGAACTCCAGAAAGTAACTAAAACCGGTGAGCCTATCTACTACATTACTTACAATGTAGATGCAGCGGAATCAACTCGTACCAACTGGTTGAATTCAGGTGGAGGATTAGGTCTAAACCTTAACGGTGATAATATGACTGCTCATGTTTGGGATGGAGGACTAGCTCTTGCATCTCACCAAGAATATGATGGCCCTGGTGGTACAAACCGATTTTCTGTTGGTGATGGAACTTCTACTACCAATTACCACTCTGCACACGTAACTGGAACCATTATGGCTTCTGGTGTTGATGCACAAGCGAAAGGAATGGCTCCCCATGCAAATGCAGTAGGTTACGATTGGTCTAATGATTTGTCTGAAGCTACTAATGCTGCCGCAAGTGGTATGTTGGTTTCTAACCACTCTTATGGATATAGAGGGGATCAATTACCTGATTGGTATTTTGGTGCTTATATTGAAGAGTCAAGAGATTGGGATAATTTGATGTATAATTCTCCTTACTACATGATGGTTGTAGCTGCGGGTAATGATGGGAATCAAGATACTTATAACGGAAGCCCTTTAGAGGGAAATAGTGCTTATGATAAATTATCAGGTCACTCTACCTCCAAAAATAATTTGGTAGTCGCTAATGCGCAAGATGCCAATATCGACAGTAATGGGAATTTAATTAGTGTAAGTATCAATAGCTCATCAAGTGAAGGGCCAACTGATGATTACAGAATTAAGCCAGACATTACTGGTAACGGAACAGGTGTTTATTCAACTTATGAAAGTAGCAATACCGCTTACAATTCTATTACAGGAACTTCAATGGCTTCACCTAATGTTGCTGGTTCTATTTTGATCTTGCAAGAACATGCTAATAATCTTTTCGGGAACTATGTGAGAGCAGCAACTTTAAAAGGTGTTGTTTTACATACTGCTGATGATAAAGGAATTGCAGGTCCTGATGCCATTTGGGGTTGGGGATTAATGAATGCTAAAAGAGCAGCTGAGACAATGACAGGTGCTGGAACTAGTTCTAAAGTAGAAGAATTGACTTTAAATAATGGTCAAACTTATTCTGTTACTATTGAATCTGACGGAACTAGCCCTTTATTAGCTTCTATTTCTTGGACAGACCAAGGTGGAACTGCTAATACTGGTACTACTAATGACAATACTCCAGTATTGGTTAATGACTTAGATATTAGAGTAACTCAGAATTCAACTACTTATTCTCCTTATAGATTAACAGGGGTAAACAGTAATTCAAAAGGAGATAATAATGTTGATCCTTTCGAAAGAGTAGATATTAATAATGCGAGTGGATCTTATACTATCACAGTTTCTCATAAAGGATCACTAGCAAGTGGAAGCCAAGATTTTTCTTTGGTTGTAACGGGTGTTTCTGGTCAGCCGGTTGTTTGTAATGCAACAACTCCTACAAGCTTAACGGCTTCAAATGTAGGTTCAAACAGTGCTGATTTAACTTGGGATGCTGTTACCGGAACCACTTATGATGTTCGTTACAGAGTTTCTGGAACATCTACCTGGACTACTGAAAGTGTAACTTCTAGTTCATTAACTCTTTCTGGATTAAGCTCAACTACTCAATATGAAGCCCAAGTAAGAAGCAAATGTTCAGACGGAACTTTATCAGCTTATTCTTCAAGCGTAAGTTTCACAACTACTGAAGTACAATTGGTTTATTGTGGATCAAATGGAAATAGTGTAGCAGATGAGTATATAGGTCGAGTTCAATTAGGAAGCCTAGATAATTCTTCTGGAGCCGCAAGCTCAGGTTATGCTGACTTTACTTCTATATCTACGGAATTAGGCAAAGGAGATGCTAACACTATCACAATAACTCCAACATGGACAGGAACAATTTATAGTGAAGGTTATAGCGTATGGATAGATTATAATCAAGATGGAGATTTTGCTGATGCAGGTGAGCAAGTTTGGACGCAATCAGCTACAAAGAATACTCCTGTAGGTGGAAGTTTCACTGTTCCAACTTCAGCACTTTCAGGAAATACTACTATGAGAGTTTCTATGAAATATAATGGTATTCCTACTTCTTGTGAATCTTTTTCATATGGTGAGGTAGAAGATTATACTGTAAATATTACTACAGGCACACCAGAGGAATGTACAATTCCAACAAGTTTATCAGCCTCTAGCATAGGAGAAACTACTGCTACACTATCTTGGTCAAGTGAAAGCGCTGCCAATGATTATACGGTAAGAGTAAGAGTGTCTGGAACAAGCTCTTGGAGCACTTTAGCTGCTTCAAGTAATAGTGTTAATGTTTCTGGATTAACAGCCGATACACAATATGAATGGCAAGTAAGAAGCAATTGCTCAAGCAGCAGTAGTAATTACTCAAGTTCTAGTCTATTTACAACTGCAGCTCCTGCTCCTTTAGAGTATTGTGCTTCTCAAGGTAATAATTCAAGCTATGAGTGGATTCAAAGAGTTGTATTAGGTAGCATTGATAATACCAGTGGAGACAATGGTGGATATGCTGATTTTACAAATCTGTCAGCTGATTTACCAAGAGGAACTTCTACTAGCATGAATGTTCAAGCAGGATTTAGCGGAAGTAGCTATACTGAATATTGGAGTATTTGGATTGATTTAAATCAGGACGGAACATTTAGTTCAGGTGAAAGATTAGTAAATGGTTCTTCAAGTAGCAGTAATTTACTAAGTGCTACATTGAATATTCCTTCAACTGCCTTAACAGGTTCTACAAGAATGAGAGTGACCATGAAGTATAACGCACAAGCTACTCCATGTGAAGCTTTTGCTTACGGAGAAGTAGAGGATTATACGGTTAATATCACAAATAGTACTGCGAGCATGGTAGCTACTTCAAGTGACTTAAGCGGAGAAGCATTAGGTAATGAAGATAATATTGCAATCTACAGCTTGTATCCTAATCCGGCACAAGACAAATTGAATGTGAATATTAAAAACATTGATGCTTCTAAAGGGATCCAGATTTACAGTAGCAATGGAGCTTTAGTAAGATCAATTAATACTGGTAAAGAAATCAATACGATTGATGTAAGCTCTTTAGAAAAAGGGATGTACATCTTAAAAGCGAATACAGTGAAAGAAGCTGTAAGCGCAAACTTTATCGTGAAGTAGAACAAATTCAATTCTTATTTTTTAAACGCATGAGGCATTGCCTTATGCGTTTTTTTTATGTTAAAAATTTTATGTTGATGATTTTAAAAATTATTACCTAATTTGAAGATTAATTTTAAAAACCACAGATGAAAAATTTATTACTAGCATTCCTATCTTTAATTCTAATATTCAGTTGTCAATCCCAAGAATCTACAGATCAACTTTCTGCCCATGAAGGTAAAATTCAAGTTGAAGGAGGGGAGATTTGGTATAAGGTGATGGGAGAAGGAGAGGATACTCCTATCTTAACTTTACATGGAGGCCCGGGTGGTAAGCACCGCTATTTTTATCAATTAAGTCCTCAAAATAAGGAAAGAAAAGTGATCTTATTCGATCAATTAGGGGGCGGAAGATCTGACTATCATACCGATACCACTTTAATGACGGTTGATCATTTTGTTCAGCAAGTTAAAGCAGTAAAAGATTCATTGGAATTGGAGGAATTCTATTTGCTAGGGCATTCCTGGGGAGGAGCATTGGCTGTCGAATATTATCTACAATATCCTGAAGGCATTAAAGGAATGATTTTAAGTAGTCCACTCATTAGCACACCAAGATGGGAGGCAGATGCCGACACCCTTATCAAAACTTTACCGGAAGAAACACAAGAAATCATAAATGAAGCGAATGAAAAGGGAGAGTATAATACAGAGGATTATAAAAAAGCAGATGCCTATTATTGGAGTCAATTTGGATTAAGGTCTTCTAAAAATGCTCATCCGATGGATACTGTGGAGGTTTCTGGTAATGATGTAATTTATAACTATATGTGGGGGCCGAGTGAATTCAGATGCACAGGAACCTTGAAAAATTTTGATAGAACCGAGAGCTTAAGCAAAGTTGAAGTCCCAACTTTATTTGTGACTGGTGAGTTTGACGAAGCTCGACCTGAAACGGTGAAATACTTTAGTAGTCTGACTCCTAATTCAACATTTAAAGTGGTGGAAGGAGCAGGGCATTCTACTTTGCATGATAACCAGGAAGGGTATAATCGTATTTTGTCAAATTTCTTAAAAAGCATTAATTAAAATCAATACTTAAATTATTTTATCATGAAGAACATATACGTATTAATCCTATGCTTTGCTTTCAGTTTTGAAGCAATAAGTCAGTTAAATAGGCCAAATGATCCTTTGACTCATACTTATTCTATTGTAGCCAGAGATGCAGAAACAGGTGAAATGGCCGTGGCTGTACAAAGCCATTGGTTTAGTGTCGGAACAGCTGTTTCCTGGGGAGAAGCTGGAGTAGGGGTTGTGGCTACCCAATCTTTCACTAACAAATCTTTTGGTTTAAGGGGATTAGCAATGCTAAAAGCTGGATTAAGTCCGCAAGAAGCTTTGGATAGTTTATTGAACAATGATGATGGAAAAGCTTTCCGTCAAGTGGCGATATTAGATTCCAAAGGTAGGGTGGCCACGCATACTGGTGCGAAATGTATAGACGAAGCAGGTCATGCCAATGGCGATAATTTTTCTGTTCAAGCCAATATGATGTTGAATGATACGGTGGTTCCTGAAATGGAAAAGGCCTGGAAAAAATTCAGTGATTTGCCATTGGCTGAACGAATGGTTAAAGTTTTGGAAGCAGCTCAAACTCAAGGCGGAGACATCCGAGGAAAGCAATCCGCAGCACTCTTGGTGGTAAAAGCTGAAGCTACTGATGAACCATGGAATGACAGATTATTGGATTTAAGAGTGGATGATCATGAAAGTCCAGTTCAAGAGCTAAATAGATTAGTGAAAGTTTATAGAGCTTATGAACATATGAACCAAGGAGATTATTTCGTAGAAAAAGGGCAGATGCAAGAGGCCATGAACGAATATAATGCTGCTATGGAAATGTTTCCTAAAAATCTTGAAATGCAATATTGGACGGCTATCACATTAGCCAATGATGGCAAAATAGAAAAGGCAACAGAAATGCTACAAAAAATATATAAGCAGGATGCTAACTGGAGAGAATTGACTAAGAGATTGCCTAAAGTAGGTTTATTGGAAGTGGAGGATAGAGAATTACAAAAATTATTGAAATAACATCTTGCTTCAGTTTAAAAATCTTATAAAATAAGCTCAAACTTTCATCTCGGATAATCCGAGATCTCATAGCTTTTAATACAAACTAAAAATTATGCTAAGACTATGTTCATTATTGATTTGTAGCTTTCTCATTATTTCATGTGGAGGACGAAAGGAAAGTGAAGAATCTTCATTTAAATCTATAAAAATTGATTTAGACGAAGCTCAAACTCTTAAGGCAAGCGAGCATTTTAAGCTTAAGGATGCTATATTTTTTTCAGATAGTTTAGTGGTGGATAATCTGATGAAAGTGGCTGTTCACGATGAATATTTAGTACTTCATTGCGGATGGGGTTTGGATTATCTATTAATTAAAGATATGGTTTCGGGGGAAGAAATTGTGATATCTGCTAAAGGGGAGGGACCGAATCAATATCAGAAGTTAACTAATTTTTTCATCAATGCTGATGGACAAATAGAGCTTTTGGATGGGCAGTCAGGAAAGATAATGACCTATAGTCTAAATGGAGAGCTCAAGTCGGTTTATCAAAACAAGCAATTGCAAGGTGTAAGTAGTTTGCTAAGTTTGAATGGAGAAGATTATTTTCTTTATGGAGGTAATTTTTATGCCCCCAAACATGGATTTCAACTTTTAGTGTGGAATAAGAATCGAGATGAAATACTAAATTCTTATTTTCCTTTTGATAAGAAAAAGGCTGGTTTTATGCTTTTTATGGAAGTAAGAAATTTCATGAAAGAACCTGCTACTTTTTTTCAAACATATAATCCAT